>NZ_JACNDD010000004.1:0-96309 GCF_017351395.1 Pseudomonas sp. FW305-28 | reverse complement strand
GTACCGTCCCAGGATTTCACCAACAGCCCGCCCCAAGGCATACTGGCCACCCTCCGCATCCCAGAACCCAAAACCGCCCCATGCGTATCCACGTCAGTTTCATCGACCGCGTCGGCATCACCCAGGAAGTCCTGGCCTTGCTCGGTGGGCGCAATCTCAACCTGGATGCGGTGGAGATGGTGCCGCCCAACGTCTACATCGATGCCCCGACCCTCAGCCCGCAAGTGCTCGACGAGTTGCGCGAGGCCCTGTTCAGCGTGCGCGGCGTGCAGGCGGTCACCGTGGTGGACATCTTGCCGGGCCAGCGTCGGCACCTGCAGCTCGATGCCTTGCTCGCCGCCATGACCGACCCCGTGCTGGCCTTGGACAGCGTCGGCAAGGTGTTGCTGGCCAACCCGGCGCTGATCGCCCTGTATGGTCGTGAACCGGCCGGGGAAAGCGTGGCCGAGCTGTTCAGTGACGAGGCATTGCTCGGCGCCTTGCTGGAAAATGGCTTCCGCCTGCCCTTGCGGGAGGTCACCCTCAATGGCCAGACCTTGCTGCTGGACGCCACCCCCATCACCGACGCCGGCGCGCTGCTGACGCTCTATCAGCCCAATCGCATCGGCGAGCGTCTGTCAGCCCTGCACCACGACCACGCCGAAGGTTTCGACGCACTGTTGGGCGAATCCCCGGCGATCCGCACCCTCAAGGCCCGGGCCCAGCGCGTCGCGGCCCTGGATGCACCGCTGCTGATCCAGGGCGAAACCGGCACCGGCAAGGAACTGGTGGCCCGGGCCTGTCACGCCATCAGCGCCCGTCACAGCGCGCCGTTCCTGGCCCTGAACTGCGCCGCGCTGCCGGAGAACCTGGCGGAAAGCGAGCTGTTCGGCTACGCCCCCGGCGCCTTCACCGGGGCGCAACGGGGCGGCAAGCCAGGGCTGATGGAGTTGGCGAACCAGGGCACGGTATTCCTCGATGAAATCGGCGAGATGTCGCCGTACCTGCAAGCCAAGCTCCTGCGTTTCTTGAACGATGGCAGCTTCCGCCGGGTGGGCGGCGACCGGGAAGTCAAGGTCAACGTGCGGATCCTCAGCGCCACCCACCGCAACCTGGAGAAAATGGTCAGCGAAGGCTCGTTCCGCGAGGACCTGTTCTATCGCCTGAACGTGCTCAACGTCGAAGTCCCGCCGCTGCGCGAACGCGGCCAGGACATCCTGCTGCTGGCGCGCTACTTCATGCAGCAGGCCTGCGCGCAGATCCAGCGCCCGGTCTGCCGCCTGGCTCCCGGTACTTACCCGGCGCTGCTGGGCAACCGCTGGCCGGGCAACGTGCGGCAATTGCAGAACGTGATCTTCCGCGCCGCCGCCATCTGCGAAAGCAGCCTGGTGGACATCGGCGACCTGGACATCGCCGGCACCTCCGTGGCGCGCCAGGGCGATGTGGAAGTCGAAAGCCTGGAACAGGCCGTGGAAACCTTCGAGAAGCACCTGCTCGAAAGCCTCTACGCCAACTACCCCTCCACCCGCCAGTTGGCCAGCCGCCTGCAAACCTCCCATACCGCGATTGCCCATCGGTTGCGCAAATACGGAATTTCCGGGAAGCCGTAGGCCCCTGTGGGAGCGAGCTTGCTCGCGATGGGGGACTGCCTGTCACCTCAATGCAAACTGAACCACCGCTATCGCGAGCAAGCTCGCTCCCACAAGGTGACTGACCCCAAAAAGGTGGACACCCATCTGACTTTTTGGGTTTTCCATGGGCCGGCGTGCCTTCAGAATCGAAGCCAAAAACGACCTCCACCTGTACTGAAAGCGCTACAGTGGAACGATATCGCTACACCTTGCGCTAACC
This sequence comes from Pseudomonas sp. FW305-28, assembly GCF_017351395.1. Lineage (NCBI taxonomy): Bacteria > Pseudomonadati > Pseudomonadota > Gammaproteobacteria > Pseudomonadales > Pseudomonadaceae > Pseudomonas > Pseudomonas sp. FW305-28. The sequence goes on along the minus strand of NZ_JACNDD010000004.1, from coordinate 94,479 downwards.
TGCACTGTGCAAGGCTTTGATCCCACAACGATTTTTTCCAGGCGTCCAGCTGTAGCGATTTCGCTACAGCCAAGTCAATCCAAGACTTGATGAAACCATTCAAGCCATTGATACATAAGGCATTAATAACATTGGCCGCATTCTTGCTATGGATATAACCATTCGGCCGGGCCAAGCCCCGCGCCTTTCTTCGCGTCCACCAGACGAATCTGGCCCCAGGAGTTTCCATGAGCGAGTTGCGTTTCACTGAAGATCACGAATGGCTGCGCACCGAAGCCGACGGCAGCGTCACCGTAGGCATTACCGCTTTCGCGCAGAACGCATTGGGCGACGTGGTTTTTGTGCAACTGCCTGAATTGCAGGCCTATGACAAAGGCGCCGAGGCCTCTACCGTGGAGTCGGTCAAGGCTGCCAGCGGTGTGTACATGCCCCTGGACGGTGAAGTGCTCGAAGTGAACGACAAGCTCGACGCCAGCCCGGAACTGGTCAACGAAGATCCGCTGGGCGAAGGCTGGTTCTTCCGCTTTAAACCGACCGACGCCGACGCAGTGGCTAAGCTGTTGGATCAAGACGCCTACGATCGCCTGATCAAAGCCAACGCCGAAGCCTGAGGAGCGCACCATGACCGTTAATCTCGGCACCGCCAACGAATTCATCGCCCGCCACATCGGCCCGCGTTCCAGCGACGAGCAAGCCATGCTCGAGCGCCTGGGTTACGACTCCCTGGAAGCGTTGAGCGCCAGCGTCATCCCGGAAAGCATCAAGGGCACCAGCGTGCTGGACATGGGCGATGGCCAGAGCGAAGCCGACGCACTGGCCTCGATCAAGGCCATCGCCAGCAAGAACCAACTGTTCAAGACCTACATCGGCCAGGGCTACTACAACTGCCACACGCCGGCACCGATCCTGCGCAACCTGCTGGAAAACCCGGCCTGGTACACCGCCTACACCCCGTATCAGCCTGAAATCTCCCAGGGCCGTCTCGAAGCGCTGTTGAACTTCCAGACCCTGATCAGCGACCTCACCGGCCTGCCGATCGCTAACGCCTCGTTGCTCGACGAAGCCACCGCCGCCGCCGAAGCCATGACCTTCTGCAAGCGCCTGAGCAAGAACAAGGGCAGCAACGCCTTCTTCGCCTCCGTGCACAGCCACCCGCAAACCCTCGACGTGCTGCGCACCCGTGCCGAGCCCCTGGGCATCGACGTGGTGGTGGGCGATGAGCGCGAACTGAGCGACGTCAGCGGCTTCTTCGGCGCGCTGCTGCAATACCCGGCCAGCAACGGCGACCTGTTCGACTACCGCGAACTGACCGAACGCTTCCACGCCGCCAACGCCCTGGTGGCCGTTGCCGCGGACCTGCTGGCCCTGACCTTGCTGACCCCACCGGGTGAATTCGGTGCCGACGTGGCCATCGGCAGCGCCCAGCGCTTCGGCGTGCCGCTGGGCTTCGGCGGCCCACACGCGGCGTACTTCTCCACCAAGGACGCGTTCAAGCGCGACATGCCCGGCCGCCTGGTCGGTGTTTCCGTGGACCGTTTCGGCAAGCCGGCCCTGCGCCTGGCGATGCAGACCCGCGAGCAACACATCCGCCGCGAGAAAGCCACGAGCAACATCTGCACCGCCCAGGTGCTGCTGGCCAACATCGCCAGCATGTACGCCGTGTACCACGGCCCCAAGGGCCTGGTGCAAATTGCCAATCGCATCCATCAGCTGACCGCGATCCTCGCCAAGGGCCTGGGCGCGCTGGGCCTGAGCGTCGAGCAAGAGAGCTTCTTCGACACCCTGACCCTGCGCACCGGCGCGCAAACCGCCGCCCTGCACGACAAGGCCCGCGCCCAACGCATCAACCTGCGTGTGGTGGACACGCAACGCCTGGGCCTGTCCCTGGACGAGACCACCAGCCAAGCTGACGTCGAAGCACTGTGGAGCCTGTTGGCCGACGGCAAGGCCCTGCCGGACTTCGCGGCACTGGCCGCCACCGTGCAAAGCCGCATCCCGGCCGAGCTGGTGCGCCAATCGGCGATCCTCAGCCACCCGGTGTTCAACCGCTACCACTCCGAAACCGAGCTGATGCGCTACCTGCGCAAGCTCGCCGACAAGGACCTGGCCCTGGATCGCACCATGATCCCGCTGGGTTCCTGCACCATGAAACTCAACGCCGCCAGCGAAATGATCCCGGTGACCTGGGCCGAGTTCGGCGCCCTGCACCCGTTCGCCCCGGCCGAGCAAAGCGCTGGCTACCAGCAACTGACCGACGAACTGGAAGCCATGCTCTGCGCCGCCACCGGCTATGACGCGGTGTCGCTGCAACCCAACGCCGGTTCCCAGGGCGAATACGCCGGCCTGCTGGCGATCCGCGCCTATCACCAGAGCCGTGGCGAAGACCGTCGCGACATCTGCCTGATCCCGTCCTCGGCCCACGGCACCAACCCGGCCACCGCCAACATGGCCGGCATGCGCGTGGTCGTGACCGCCTGCGATGCCCGTGGCAACGTCGACATCGAAGACCTGCGGGCCAAGGCCATCGAGCACCGCGAACACCTCGCCGCGCTGATGATCACCTACCCGTCCACCCACGGCGTATTCGAAGAAGGCATCCGCGAAATCTGCGGCATCATTCATGACAATGGCGGCCAGGTGTACATCGACGGCGCCAACATGAACGCCATGGTCGGCCTCTGCGCCCCGGGCAAGTTCGGCGGCGACGTGTCGCACCTGAACCTGCACAAGACCTTCTGCATTCCTCACGGCGGTGGCGGCCCGGGCGTCGGCCCGATTGGCGTCAAGTCGCACCTGGCACCGTTCCTGCCGGGCCACGCCAACATGGCGCGCAAGGAAGGCGCAGTGTGCGCGGCGCCGTTCGGCAGCGCGAGCATCCTGCCGATCACCTGGATGTACATCCGCATGATGGGCGGTGCGGGCCTCAAGCGCGCGTCGCAACTGGCGATCCTCAACGCCAACTACATCGCCCGTCGCCTGGAAGAACACTACCCAGTGCTCTACTCCGGCAGCAACGGCCTGGTGGCCCACGAGTGCATTCTCGATTTGCGTCCGCTCAAGGACAGCAGTGGCATCAGTGTCGATGACGTGGCCAAGCGCCTGATCGACTTCGGTTTCCACGCGCCGACCATGTCGTTCCCGGTAGCCGGCACGTTGATGATCGAACCGACCGAAAGCGAATCCAAGGAAGAACTGGACCGTTTCTGCGACGCCATGATCTGCATCCGCGAAGAAATCCGCGCGGTGGAAAACGGCAGCCTGGACAAAGACGACAACCCACTGAAGAACGCCCCGCACACCGCGGCGGAGCTCGTCGGCGAGTGGACCCACCCCTACAGCCGCGAACAGGCGGTGTACCCGGTGGCGTCGTTGATCGATGGCAAGTACTGGCCGCCGGTGGGCCGGGTCGACAACGTGTTCGGCGACCGCAACCTGGTCTGCGCCTGCCCGTCGATCGAAAGCTACGCTTGACCTATGGAGGGGCGGGCTTGCTCGCCACCTCTCAACAACACCGCGAACCTTGTGGAAGGTCACCTTCTCAAGGAAACCACATCTCCCTGTGGGAGCGAGCTTGCTCGCGATAGCGGTGTGACAGCTGACAGAAATGTTGACTGACACTCCGCTATCGCGAGCAAGCTCGCTCCCACAAAGGAGCCTGTGCCCCATTTCATAACCGTCGATCCTCATAAAAAGAAACCGGAGAAACACCATGTCGTTAAGCGTGTTCGACCTGTTCAAGATCGGTATCGGTCCTTCCAGCTCCCATACCGTCGGCCCGATGCGTGCCGCTGCCCGTTTCGCCGAGGGGCTGCGCCGTGACGACCTGCTTGAAAGCATTACCAGCGTCAAGGTCGAGCTCTACGGCTCGCTCGGTGCCACCGGCAAGGGCCACGGCAGTGACAAGGCCGTGCTGCTGGGCCTGGAGGGCGAGCATCCCGACACCGTGGACACCGAAACGGTGAACGCCCGGCTCCAGGAGATCCGCAGCAACGGCCGCCTGAACCTGCTCGGCGCACACGCCATCGAATTCAACGAAAAGCTGCACTTGGCGATGATCCGCAAGCCGCTGGCCTTTCACCCCAACGGCATGATCTTCCGCGCCTTCGATGCCGCCGGGCTGCAAGTGCGCAGCCGCGAGTACTACTCGGTCGGTGGCGGCTTTGTCGTGGATGAAGACGCCGCCGGCGCCGACCGCATCGTCGAAGACGCCACGCCCCTGACCTTCCCGTTCAAGAGCGCCAAGGACCTGCTGGGCCATTGCACCACCTATGGCCTGTCCATCAGCCAGGTGATGCTGACCAACGAAAGCGCCTGGCGCCCCGAAGCCGAGACCCGCGCCGGCCTGCTGAAGATCTGGCAGGTGATGCAGGATTGCGTGGCGGCCGGCTGCCGCAACGAAGGGATTCTGCCGGGCGGGCTGAAGGTCAAGCGCCGGGCGGCGGCGTTGCATCGCCAGTTGTGCAAGAACCCCGAAGCCGCCCTGCGCGACCCGCTGTCGGTGCTCGATTGGGTCAACCTGTACGCCTTGGCCGTCAACGAAGAAAACGCCTACGGCGGGCGCGTCGTCACCGCCCCGACCAACGGGGCGGCGGGCATCGTCCCGGCCGTGCTGCATTACTACATGCGCTTCATCCCAGGGGCCAGCGAGGATGGCGTGGTGCGGTTCCTGCTGACCGCCGCCGCCATCGGCATCCTGTACAAGGAAAACGCCTCCATCTCCGGCGCCGAAGTCGGTTGCCAGGGTGAAGTCGGCGTGGCCTGTTCCATGGCTGCCGGGGCCTTGTGCGAAGTGCTCGGCGGCACCGTGCAGCAAGTGGAAAACGCCGCCGAGATCGGCATGGAACACAACCTCGGCCTGACCTGCGACCCGATCGGCGGGCTGGTGCAGGTGCCATGCATCGAACGCAACGCCATGGGCTCGGTGAAAGCCATCAACGCGGTGCGCATGGCCATGCGCGGCGATGGACATCACTTTGTCTCCCTCGACAAAGTCATCCGCACCATGCGCCAGACCGGCGCCGACATGAAAAGCAAATACAAGGAGACCGCCCGCGGCGGTCTGGCGGTCAACATCATCGAATGCTGACGCGCGCCATTCTCATTTTCCAGGAGCTGATATGTCCACCGAACAACTGTTGAAAACCCCGCTGCACGCCCTGCACCTCGAACTCGGCGCCCGCATGGTGCCGTTCGCCGGCTACGACATGCCGGTGCAGTACCCACTGGGCGTGATGAAGGAACACCAGCACACCCGCGATCAGGCCGGGCTGTTCGACGTGTCCCACATGGGCCAGATCCGCCTGAGCGGCGCAGGCGCCGCCAAGACCCTGGAAACCCTGGTACCAGTGGACATCATCGACCTGCCGGTGGGCATGCAGCGCTACGCCATGTTCACCAACGACAACGGCGGCATCCTTGACGACCTGATGGTCGCCAACCTGGGCAATGACGAACTGTTCCTGGTGGTCAACGCCGCCTGCAAGGATCAGGACCTGGACCACCTGCGTGCGCACATTGGCGATCAGTGCAACATCGAGCCGCTGTTCGAGGCCCGCGCCCTGCTTGCCCTGCAAGGTCCGGCCGCCGTCACCGTGCTCGCCCGCCTGGCGCCGGACGTGGCAAAGATGACCTTCATGCAGTTCCAGCGCGTCACGCTGTTGGGCGTGGATTGCTTTGTCAGCCGTTCGGGCTACACCGGTGAAGACGGTTTCGAAATTTCCGTACCCGCCGCCGACGCGGAAAAACTCGCCCGCGCCTTGCTGGCCGAGCCGGAAGTCGCGGCCATCGGCCTCGGTGCCCGTGACTCCCTGCGCCTGGAAGCCGGCCTGTGCCTGTATGGCCACGACATGAACACCGAGACGACGCCGATCGAAGCCAGCCTGCTGTGGGCCATTTCCAAAGTACGCCGTGCCGATGGTGCCCGCGCCGGTGGTTTCCCCGGCGCCGAGAGCGTGTTCGCCCAACAACAGGGCGGCGTGAAGCGCAAACGCGTCGGCCTGCTGCCCCAGGAACGCACACCCGTGCGTGAAGGCGCGGAGATCGTCAACGAAGCCGGCGAGATCATCGGTTCTGTGTGCAGCGGCGGTTTCGGCCCGACCCTGGGCGCTCCGCTGGCGATGGGTTACCTGGACAGCGCCTATGTGGCACTGGATACGCCGGTCTGGGCCATCGTGCGTGGGAAAAGGGTGCCTTTGCTTGTAAGCAAAATGCCATTCGTTCCACAGCGCTACTACCGCGGCTGATTGGTTGTTTCTATAAGTAACGCGGTTGCGTTATACGTGCACTAATGTGTCACGCAACCGCCATAAAAAGGTGCATATCTTTAGACATTCAACCGACCTTATAACGATCGTAAACAATTGAACTAGCCTATCGAATAAGCCCTGCTCCGCAAGCGGCGTAAATGCGGGCAAGCTGAGCAAATACGGGGCCTTCCGAGGGGGTTGTTTTTTTATTCGAAGTTGGCGTAGAGTTTGGTCACTGTGTTTGCATGGGTCGCTTGGAATCGTGACCTGGGCAGTAGCTTATGAAGTTCGCTACATCCCGTTCGACGTCTCTTACTTTCCTGCAACCCAGCCCAGTACTCTTTCATGTGAAAGAGGCTGTCATCAATTTTAGCGTCAAAGGAAATAAGAAAATGTCTCAACGTCAGAGCGGTACCGTAAAGTGGTTCAACGACGAAAAGGGTTTTGGTTTTATCACGCCTGAAAGCGGTCCGGACCTGTTCGTGCATTTCCGCGCCATCCAAGGCAACGGCTTCAAGAGCCTGAAAGAAGGCCAGAAAGTCACTTTCGTTGCCGTGCAAGGCCAGAAAGGCATGCAGGCTGACGAGGTTCAAGCCGAAGCCTGAGGCTTTCGCACACTAAAAAGCCCCTGATTGATATCAGGGGCTTTTTTATGGGCGTAATTCCGTAAAATGGCTTCTTTTTTCAGCCGAGGCCGTCATGCCGAAACACCTGCTCACGCCCCAGGGCGACTTTCCCCCCGCCGGCCTGGGCCGTCGCCTGGCGGCGATGTTTTATGACTTTTTGCTGTGCACAGCGCTGCTGATCGTCACCAGCGGTGCCTACAAGATGATCCAGATGGCGATCATCGGCGAAGAAAAAATGCGCGCCCTGACCGAAGCCGGTGCGCTGGACGGCGACCCGCTGCTGTCCACCGTGCTGCTGTTCGTGCTGTTCGGCTTCTTCGCCAAATTCTGGACCCACAACGGCCAGACCCTGGGCATGCAAGTGTGGTGCATCCGCGTACAGAACGCCGATGGCACGGCCATCAGCCTGTGGCAGGCGCTGTTGCGGTTCGTGGTGTCGATTGCATCACTGCTGCTGGTGGGGTTGGGGTTCATCTGGGCGCTGTTCGACAAGCGCCAGCGCAGTTGGCATGACATCTACTCGGAAACGCAGCTGGTGCGAATTCCCAAGAAGACCAAGTAATTCCCGACTGCAAGACAGCCTTGTGGCGAGGGAGCTTGCTCCCGCTCGGCTGGTGTAGGAGCTGCCGAAGGCTGCGATCTTTTGATCTTTCGCTTGAGACTCAAGTGTCTGGGACAAGATCGCAGCCTCGTTGCACTCGACAGCTCCTACACCGCAGTCCCGCGGGAGCAAGCTCCCTCGCCACAAAAAGCTTTAAGGCCTCAAGCCCCTAACGTTCAAAGACCATCAGCCTCCCAACGATCAGGCATTGCCCGCCAGCTTCATCCGCGCCGCCTGGGTGAAGTCCAGCATGCGCTTGAGCGGGCGAATCGCCTGGGGGATCAGCGCCGGGTCGACGAAGATCTCGTTGGCACCTTCCTGCAAGCTCTTGAGCGTGCGCTCCAGGGTGTTCATGGCCATCCATGGGCAGTGCGCGCAACTGCGGCACGCCGCGCCGTTACCGGCGGTAGGGGCTTCGATGAAGACCTTGTCCGGGCACAGCTGCTGCATCTTGTAGAAAATACCCCGGTCGGTGGCGACGATCAGCGTCTTGTTCGGCAGGGTCTGGGCCGCGGCGATCAACTGGCTGGTGGAGCCCACGGCGTCCGCCAGCTCGATCACCGACGTCGGCGACTCCGGGTGCACCAGGATCGCAGCGTCCGGGTACAGCGCCTTCATGTCCTCCAACTGCTTGGACTTGAACTCTTCGTGGACGATGCAGGCACCGTCCCAGAGCAACATGTCGGCGCCGGTCTTGCGCTGGATGTAAGTGCCCAGGTGCTTGTCCGGCCCCCAGATGATCGTCTCGCCGTTGTCCATCAGGCTCTCGACGATTTCCAACGCGCAACTGGACGTCACCACCCAGTCGGCCCGGGCCTTGACCGCCGCCGAGGTGTTGGCATAAACCACCACGGTGCGCTCCGGATGCTGGTCGCAGAACGCCGAGAACTCGTCCACCGGGCAGCCCAGGTCCAGGGAGCAGGTGGCCTCAAGGGTGGGCATCAGCACGCGTTTCTCGGGGTTGAGAATCTTGGCGGTCTCGCCCATGAACTTGACCCCGGCCACCACCACGGTCTTGGCCGGGTGGGCATTGCCGAAGCGGGCCATTTCCAAGGAGTCGGACACGCAGCCACCGGTCTCTTCGGCCAGGGCCTGGATGATCGGGTCACAGTAGAAGTGCGCGACCAGCACCGCGTCCTGAGCCTTGAGCTCGGCGGCGATGGCGGCGCGGTACCAGGCTTCCTGCTCGGCGGTCAGCGGCTTGGGCTGCTTGGCGTCGAGGTGGGCCTGGACCAGAAGGCGTTCGGAAATTTGCGTCATGTTCGCAAGACCTGCAAGCGCGTTTAGCGCGAAAGTCGAGTATACACCCGGCTCCGGACCACTCGGGTACCGCCGGGAAAGTGGGTATCAATCAGGCACGGGACAGCGTGAAGCCGGCAAGGCTACAGAATATCCCGCCGATGCAAAAGATCATTCTGACCTGTGCCCCGCCAGGCGACTTCGCGCCCGGCCAAGCTGACTGAAATGTAATCACTCGCCTCGTCCGCCTGTGTCATCTTTCGCTCAAACCTGCACAGGGCGATCACCTCCCATGCACGCAGCGAATCGACTGACGGACTCTCATCGCATGCAAACAAAAACTTCCCGGCGAACCTTCGTAAAGGGCCTGACTGCCGGCGGCATCCTCGGCGGCCTGGGTTTGTGGCGCGCGCCCGTCTGGGCAGTCACCGGCCCGGGCCAGCCCAACGTGCTGAGCGGCACCGAATTCGACCTGTTCATTGGCGAAAGCCCGGTCAATTTCACCGGCAACCCCCGCACCGCCCAGACCATCAACGGCGGCATCCCCGGCCCGCTGCTGCGCTGGCGTGAAGGCGACACCGTGACCCTGCGGGTGCGCAATCGCTTGCAGGACACCACCTCCATCCACTGGCACGGCATCCTGCTGCCGGCCAACATGGACGGTGTTCCGGGGTTGAGTTTCAAAGGCATCGAGCCCGGCGGCCTGTACGTGTATCAATTCAAGGTCCGGCAGAACGGCACCTACTGGTACCACAGCCATTCCGGTTTCCAGGAGCAATCCGGGGTCTACGGCCCGCTGGTGATTGACGCCAGGGAGCCCGAGCCCTTCCAGTACGAACGGGACTATGTGGTGATGCTCACCGACTGGACCGATGAAGACCCCGCCAACATCCTGCGCAAGCTCAAGAAGCAATCGGACTACTACAACTACAACAAACGCACCGTCGGCGACTTCATCGACGACGTGGGCAAGAACGGCTGGGCCAGCACCGTGGCCGACCGCAAGATGTGGGCCGAGATGAAGATGAACCCCACAGACCTGGCCGACGTCAGTGGCGCCACCTACACCTACCTCATGAACGGCCAGGCACCGGACATGAACTGGACCGGCCTGTTCAAGCCTGGCGAGCGCCTTCGCCTGCGCTTTATCAACGGTTCGTCCATGAGCTATTTCGACGTGCGCATTCCCGGCTTGAAGATGACAGTGGTGGCGTCCGACGGCCAATACGTCAAACCGGTGAGCGTCGATGAGTTCCGGATCGCCGTGGCCGAAACCTATGACGTCATCGTCGAACCGACCCAAGAGGCCTACACCCTGTTCGCCCAGTCCATGGACCGCACCGGGTATGCCCGCGGCACCCTCGCGACCAGGGCCGGATTGTCGGCACCGGTACCGCCCCTGGACCCTCGGCCCTTGGTGACCATGGACGACATGGGCATGGGTGGCATGGACCACGGCGGCATGGGGCAAATGAACGGCATGGACCACGGCTCGATGCAGGGCATGGCGGGAATGGACGACAGCTCGATGCAAGGCATGGATCACAGCCAGATGCAGGGCATGGGCGACATGGCCGGCATGGATCACGGTGCCATGCAGGGCATGGACAGCATGCTCGCGCACCCCGACACCGAGAAAGACAATCCCCTGGTGGACATGCAGGCCATGAGCGTCAAGCCCAAGCTCGATGACCCGGGCATGGGGCTGCGGGACAACGGCCGCAAAGTGCTGACCTACTCCGACCTGCGCAGCACCTTTCCCGACCCCGACGGCCGCGAGCCGAGCCGCACGATCGAGCTGCACCTGACCGGGCACATGGAGAAATTCGTCTGGTCGTTCAACGGCGTGAAGTTCGCCGACGCCGCGCCGCTGCTGCTCAAGTACGGCGAGCGACTGCGCATCGTGCTGATCAACGACACCATGATGACCCACCCCATCCACCTGCACGGCATGTGGAGCGACCTGGAGGATGAGAACAACCAATTCATGGTCCGCAAGCACACCATCGACGTGCCACCGGGCGCCAGGCGCAGCTACCGGGTCACCGCCGATGCCCTCGGGCGCTGGGCGTATCACTGCCATCTGCTGTTTCACATGGAGATGGGCATGTTCCGTGAAGTTCGGGTGCAGGAATGAGGAGCCGACCATGACCACTGTTTTTCACTACTCCATGGCACTCATTGCCAGCCTGGCCCTCGGCGCCACCACCTCGACCTGGGCGGCCAGCAACGACATGCCCGGCATGGATCACAGCCAGATGCAAGGCATGGACTCAATGCAGGGCATGGAACCCATGCAATCAGCGCCGACCAGCAGCCGCACACCGATCCCGGCACTGACCGCCGCCGACCGCGCCGCTGTCTACGAAGATCATGGCGGGCACGCGGTGCATGACAGCGCCATCCATTCGTTTTTCCTCATCGACCAACTGGAATGGCAGGACGCCGATGACGGCAGCGCCCTGAGCTGGGATGCATCGGGCTGGATCGGCGGCGACATCGACCGTTTGTGGCTGCGCTCCGAAGGTGAACGCCTCAACGGCAAGACCGAAGAAGCCGAATTGCAGGCCCTGTGGGGCCACGCCGTCAGCCCCTGGTGGGACCTGGTGGCCGGCGTGCGCCAGGACTTCAAGCCAGGCGATCCGCAAACCTGGGCCGCCTTCGGTGTGCAAGGCATGGCGCTCTACAACTTCGAAGCCGAGGCCACCGCGTTCATCGGCGAAGGTGGCCAGAGCGCGGCGCGCCTGGAGGGCGACTATGACATCTTGCTGACCAACCGCCTGATCCTGCAGCCCACCGCCGAAGCCAACTTCTATGGCAAGAACGATCCCGCCCGTGGCGTCGGCTCGGGGCTGTCGGACACCGAGCTCGGCCTGCGGCTGCGCTATGAAATACGCCGCGAATTCGCGCCCTACATTGGCGTCACCTGGAATCGGGTCTACGGCAACACCGCCGACTACGCCCGGGAAGAAGGCGAAGACCGCAGCGAAGCGCGCCTGGTGCTGGGCCTGCGCCTGTGGTTCTGACCTGTTTCACTAAAACTAAAAATCGAGCTAGGAGTCCTTGCATGTCATTCATCAAAACCGCCGTCGCCTTGTCCGCCGGCCTGTTGCTCAGTGGCCTGGCCCAGGCCCATCCGAAACTGCTGTCCTCCTCACCGGCCGAAGGCGCCGAAGGGGCGGCGCCGGCGAAGATCGAGCTGCATTTTTCCGAAAACCTGATGACCCAGTTTTCCGGCGCCAAGCTGATGATGACCGCGATGCCGGGCATGGCGGCGCATTCGCCAATGCCCATGCCGGCCAAGGTGTCCGGCAGCGATGATCCGAAAACCATGGTCATCACGCCGAATGCCCCGCTTGCCACCGGCACTTACCAAGTCCAGTGGCGCGCGGTGTCGTCCGACACTCACCCGATCACCGGCAATGTCACGTTCAAGGTGAAGTGAGTTGATGAGCGACTCGATCAACATCGCGCTGCGCTTTGCGTTGTACCTGGATCTGATGTTGCTGTTTGGCCTGGCTGCGTTTGGCCTTTATAGCCTGCGAGGCCAGGAGCGGGTCTCGGGGGTGCAGTTGCCTTTCGCACCGCTGCTGCTGACCACGGCGCTGCTGGGGGGCTTGCTCTCCCTGGCGGCCATGGCGTGCATGGCCTGGGCCATGAGCGGTGTTTCGGCGTGGGCCGAACTGTGGCCCCACATTGAAATGATGGTCGTGCAAACCGATGTCGGCTTGAGTTGGACAGTGCGCATGGCGGCGCTGCTGCTGGCCGGTTTCGCCGTGACGCTCAATCACCGTTGGCCGAGCGCCAGCCTCGGCCTGGTCACACTGGCCGGGGCCGTAGCGCTGGCGACACTGGCTTGGGCAGGTCACGGCGCCATGGACGAAGGCAGCCGTCGCAACTGGCACTTCATCACCGACTTCCTGCACCTGTGGGCGGCAGGTGGCTGGGTCGGTGCCTTGGCCGCGTTTGCCCTGCTGCTTCGCCAGGCCGAACCTGCGTTGGCGGTGCTGGCCCGGACATTGACCGGGTTCGAAACCGCCGGGGCGGTGATCGTGGTGGTTATCAGCGTGACAGGGGTGGTCAATTATCTGTTCATCGTCGGCCCGAGTGTCGAAGGGCTGCTGGACAGCACCTATGGTCAGTTGCTGGCGCTCAAACTCATCTTGTTCGCGGGCATGCTGGTGTTCGCCGCGTTGAACCGTTTTCACCTGAGCCCGCTGCTGGAACAAGCCCGCCAGAGCGGCGAGCACGGGGTTGCGGTGAAGGCCCTGCGGCGCAGCATGGCCCTGGAGTTCGCCGTGGCGGTGGTCATCCTAGGGTTGGTGGCGTGGTTGGGCACGCTGAGCCCGGCGATGGAATAAGAGGCTGTGAACTACAGTGTGGCGAGGGAGCTTGCTCCCGCTGGGTTGCGAAGCAGCCCCCTGGTTTTGCCTGACACACCGCAAGGGGCCGCTACGCGCCCCAGCGGGAGCAAGCTCCCTCGCCACAAAAGCCCTGGATCTTGACTGATTGCGCGCCGCATTTAATTTTTCAATACCCCCCGCCAGTTTTCAGTTTGCCCATACCAGGCCACCCCAGCCTAAATGACGCTTTGTTAACCAAGGCTCTGTTATGGAAAACGTTCGAACATCAAGCACCCACGCCGTCTGGCTGATGGTCAGCATCGTGTTGGTGGCGCTGAACCTGCGGCCCTCGATGGCCGCGGTCGGGCCGTTGCTGTCAGCCATTCGCGGCGAGGTCCCCCTGAGCTTCAGCACGGCCTCGCTGCTGACCATGTTGCCGGTCATGGCCATGGGCCTGGCGATGTTCCTGGGCATGCGCATCGCCCTGCGCATCGGTGAGCACCGCACCATTGTCCTGTCGCTGCTGATCATCGGTATCGCCACCGCATCGCGCTTGTACCTGGACAGCGCCGCCGAGCTGATCATCAGCGCGGTGCTGGCCGGACTCGGCATCGCGCTGATCCAGGCGGTGATGCCAGCGCTGATCAAGTCGCGCTACGCCGACAACGTCTCGCTGTTCATGGGCCTGTATGTCACGTCGATCATGGGCGGCGCGGCGCTTGCCGCGTCGTTTTCGCCGTTTGTCCTGGCGCAGACCGGCAGCTGGCGCATCGGCCTGGCGATCTGGGCGCTGTTGGCGTTGGTCGCCCTGGGTTGCTGGTATGCCCAGCGCTCAGCCGTGACACCGTTGCCCGAAGCCCCTGTCCGGCAGCAAGAGTCATTCTTCAGCAATTCCCGGGCTTGGTTGCTGGCGATTTTCTTCGGCCTGGGCACCGCCTCCTACACCTGCGTACTGGCCTGGCTGGCCCCGTACTACGTGGAAAAGGGTTGGAGTGAACAACACGCGGGCCTGCTGCTGGGGTTCCTCACGGCCATGGAAGTGCTGTCCGGCCTCGTCACCCCGGCGATTGCCAACCGCAGCCAGGATAAACGCGTGGTCCTCGCCGTGTTGCTGGTGCTGATCATGGGCGGCTTCTGCGGCCTGATCCTCAGCCCGGAACGCTTCAGCCTGTTGTGGCCTTGCCTGCTGGGCCTGGGCATCGGTGGCCTGTTCCCAATGAGTTTGATCGTGTCCCTCGACCACTTGGACAACCCGCGACGGGCCGGTGGCCTGACCGCGTTCGTGCAAGGCATCGGCTACCTGATCGCCGGGCTCTCGCCATTGATTGCCGGGATGATCCGCGATCAGTTGGGCAGCTTCGAATGGGCCTGGTGGTCGCTCACTGCCGTCATGGCGTTGATGCTCCTGATGGTCCTGCGCTTCAATCCCAAGCAATACGCGCGGCATATCAGCTAGTCGACGAAGACAGGCCGCTCGCGCCCGGGGCTGCATTCGATGCAGCCCCGGTTTTGACAGTTCACCCATGACGGCAGACCGTTTTGTCCATCATGACGTTCCGATCCGCAACACAGGAATAAGACCTTGATGAAAAACGTCGGTTTTGCCGCCGCTCACTGGGGCATGCTCATTTGGGCAATGCTGATCGCCTCGTCGTTCTTTGCCGCGGCCCAGGTCAGCCAGACGATCGACCCGATCCTGCTCACGGGACTGCGGTTGCTGTTTTCCGCACTGATGTTCCTGCCGCTGCTGCTCCTGAAAAACACCTCGCCCATTTCCATCAGGGGTCTGCTGGCCCACGCCGTGCTCGGCCTGCTGTTGGCGACTTACTTTGGTTCGTTGTTCGAAGCGCTGCGCTACACCTCGGCGGTCAACACCGCGACGCTGTACACGCTGGTGCCCTTGATGACCTTGTTTTTCGAGGTATTCCTGCTGCCCAGTCCCAGCCTCAAGACCCGTCTGCTGCCCATGTTGGTGGCGGCAGTCGGCGCCGTGTTGCTGACGCTCAAGGGCTCGGCCCCGGGGCAAATGCCGGCGCTCTATCCGGTGCTGGTGTTCGGTGCCGGTTGCCTGGCGATGGCGTTGTATTCGCCGCTGAGCCAACGCTTCAAGGCAACAGCCTTGCAGGGCCGCGATCCGGTGGCGATGACGTTCTGGAACATGCTGTTCGGTTCGCTGTTCCTGCTGGTGTTCTGCCTGATCAGTGGCGGATGGCGCAGCGGCCTGCAGTTGTCGACGCTGGACATCGGCTGGCTGGTGTACCTGGCCTTGTTCGGCACCCTCGCCACGTTCTGGCTGCTGCACCGGGCAATCGGGGTGATCTCGCCCTCCACGGTGATTTCCTACGTTTACCTCAACACCCTGTTCGTCACCCTGCTGAATTGGTTCTGGCTCAGGCAGCAACCGATGATGATCGAGATCATCGGCGCTGCGCTGGTGGGAGGCGGCATGCTGGCACTGGTGGTCAGCAGCCGTAACGCCAGAACCGTTACGGCTTGAGCCCCCTCAGTACGTCGATACCGGGCGAGGCGCAACCGGGCTCCAGCGCTCCAGTTCCCGTTCAAGGAAAGCGGCCACCGCCAACAACCGTTCCTCTTGCCAGTGAGGCCCGACAATCTGGATGCCGATGGGCATCCCGGTGGACGGGTCGACGCCGGCGCGGATCACCACCGCGGGTGAGCCGCTGAGACTGAACGGGAACACGAAGGCATACTGATCGCGGTCCTCCAGAGACGCCCCATGGCGGAACGCGACATCCGGGAAGACCGGACAGATGAACAGATCGTGCTGCTTGAAGAACTTCGCCAACTGATAGCGGAAGGTATCGATCATGATCCAGTCGCGCTTGACTTCATCCACGCTCAATTCCACGGCCTCGCTCATGTCCAGCAACTGAGCGATCGCCGGGGTAAAGCTGCGCTTGTTCATGGACTCGAACAAACGCCGCCAGCCGCGTCCGGCGTCGGCGCCCGTAATGAACACCCGCCACAGGACATCGCAGGCTTCGTCGAGCATCGGCGGCGCGACCTCGCTCACCTGCGTCACCACGGGGCTCAAGCACCGTTCGACCTGCTGCAACACCTGGCTCACCGCCGCGCTGACGGGGGTTCGGCTCGACGCCGAGAACAGCGCGATACGCAGGTCGGCCAGGGGCTCGCTGGCGGCGAACGGCACATCGACGGTGTCTGGGTCATGGCCGTCGGCACCGCTGATCAGCGGCCCGAGCAGCGCCAGGTCATCGACATAGCGCCCCATCACGCCAAAGGCCGAGGTCAGGTGAAACAGCCCGGAACGGTCATTGGGAAACTGGCCGGTCAACGGCACCCGTCCCTGGGTCAGTTTCAGGCCGCAGATGCCATTGAAGTGCGCCGGGATCCGCACACTGCCGCAGGCATCGGACGCCAGCCCCGCGGGTGAACACCCGGCGGCGATGGCGGCCGCTTCACCGCCACTGCTGCCGCCCGCCGAGCGAAGCAGATCGTGGGGGTTGAGGGTGCGCCCGTAGATCAGGTTCTCGGTCTCGAAAGCCATGCACAGTTCCGGCACATTGCTGATGCCCAGAATGATCGCGCCGGCCTGCCGAAGTCGGGCGACCGCCGTCGCGTCCTCCTGGCTGACATCCCCCATCAGCTCCCCCACGCCGCGGGACATCTTGAATCCGCGAACATGGAGGACGTCTTTGACCGTGATGGGAATGCCATGCAGCGGACCGCTGATCTGGCCAATACGCGCCATCTCGTCCGCCTCACGGGCCTGGCGCCGCAGTTCCTCGACCGGCGCCAGTTGGATCAATGCATTGATCTGCCGGTTACGCTCGGCGATGCGCTGCAAGTAGAACTCCAGCAACGTCACGCTGGTCAGCACACCACGGCGCAACAGGCCGGCCATTTCCCGCAACGTCAGCGTGTCGGGGTTGAACATACTCACGACGCCTCCTTGCTGCGCAACCACTTGTTGGGCAACTGATACATATTGCGCACCACCAGGGAAAACGCCTTCACCGCCAGGGCCGGACGTTGGTCGATGGCCTCCAGGGCCTCTTCGATCATCGCCAGCACATGCCGCAACGCTTCGGGTTCGATATTCAACGGCGGATAGAAGCGCAGCACCGGGCGTTCGGCCTTCTCATTCATCGAATGCCCGGCATGCACGCCACGCTTACCCAATTCCATGCTCACCAAGGCTTCATAGACTGAGCCACGCAAACGCAGGCCTGTCATCAAGCCGACGCCCGGGACGTCTTCGACAATGTGCGGATAGCGCAGGGCCAACCGTTGCAGGCCGTGGCGCAACACGCCGCCGTTGACCCGGGACAGCTCCACCAGGTTGTTCTGTTCGATGTAATCGATGGCCGCGAGCGCCGACGCGCATGCGACCGGGTGCCCGCCGTTGGTGCGCGTATCCGGCTCGATATCACTGAGGGGGTACTGGGTGGCCAGGCGCTGGCTGTACATGGCACAGGCAAACGAGGTATAGCCGCCGGTCAAGCCCTTGGAAAGGATCATGATGTCGGGCACCACGTCATCGTATTGCACGGCGAACCATTTGCCGCAGCGACCGAAACCGGTCTGGATTTCATCGGCCACCAACAGGGTGCCGGTGGCGTCGCACAGGGCCCGGATGTTGGCCATGTAGCCCACCGGCGGCACCTGCAAATGAGCCCCGCCCAGAATCGGCTCGACGTACACCGCACACACGCCTTCGCCCACGGCCTTCTGCAACGCGGCGAAATCACCGTAGGGCACACAGGTCACGTCGGGAGGATCGATACCATAGCTGCCATGGTTCTGCTGCTGGCCCAGGATGCTCATCGCCGCCAGGGTCTTGCCATGGTAGGAGCCGCTCATCACCACGATGCCACGCCGTTTAGGCTGGATCCGCAGCACATAGCGCAGGCTCTGCTCGACGGCCTCGGCGCCCGAGACCATGAATTGCACGTCGCCCCACTCCCCCGGCACCAACTGGCACAGTCGCTCGGACAAGGTGTCCTGCAGCGGATGGCGCCGGCCTTCCGGCACCCAGGCCAGTTGATTCAGTTGCGCCTGCACCCGCTCACGCACCATCGGGTTGCGATGCCCGACGATAAACACCCCGTAGCTGCACGCGCAGTCGATGAAGCGCTTGCCGGTGTGGTCAGTGACGTGGATGCCATCGGTCTGCTGTTCGACAGTGGTCTTGCCAAGGCGATACAACTTGGCCGCCGACGCACTCCAGTGGCGCTGGCAATCGTCCAGCAATTGTTCATGCGGCCTGAGTAAGGACATGGCTTAACGTCTCCTTGATGATGAGTGCGGCACGTTGGATCTGCTCGGGGCGTGCAGTGATCGGGCAGCGCAAAATCACTTCGCGGCCACGGGGCGTACTGACATAGACCCCCTGCTGGTAAAGCGCCTCGCACAGCACGGCCGGTTGCAGGTCGTCGGCCAGCGGCAAGCTGACCCAGGCACCGACAGCCACAGCCCCCAATGACGCCAGGGCTTGTGCCAGGTACTGGCCGTTTTCCTGACAGTGCCGGGGCGAGTCGTGGGCTTGCACGTAATCCAGCGCGGCCAGGGCTGCCACACAGGCCATGGGATTACCGGCAGTGGTGCTGCCGTGTTTGGCCGGGCTGCTGCGCCCATAGACCTGCCAGGCCATGTGTTCGCTGCAGGTATAGGTGCCGATGGGAATTGCACTGCCGCCCAGGGGGCCGCCGAGTACAACGATGTCCGGAATAGGACGATAACGCTGGAAGCCGAACAGCGAACCCAGGCTGCCAAGGCAACTGTGGGTATCGACCGCGATGACCGGTGCCGACGCTTTTGCCGCGCGAGCATGCAATTGCTCGATCAAATCGGCATCGAGCAATTGCAACCGGCCGTTTGCATCCGTGCGGGTATTGCTGTGGCACACCGCGAAGCAATCATTCCAGTCCACCGTGTCCAGGTCAGCCAAGTGACGGATCGCCACCCGCTTGAACCCCAGGAACGTCTGGACACCCAGGTCACCTTGCGCGGCATTGAGGCAGCGTCCGTAAGTCAGCGAACCGTAGTCGCCGCCCTGGATGAACACGATGGTGTTGCCCTTGGGCTTGAGCCCTTTGCACAACTTCAAGGCGCCCTCGAACGCTTCGTCGCCGGAGCTGCACACATAAGAGCTGGCCAGCGGGGCGGGCAGCAGCTCGGCCAGGCGTCGGCACAAGGCAATCAGCGGTTCGGACATCAGCACCCGATTGGACAGGCCCATGATCTCTGCCTGGCGAGTGACCGCCTCGATCACGGGCGGCACCTGGAAGCCAAACCCGCCGGTCAGGTCAATGATCTGCCGACCCTCGCCGTCGAGGTAGGTCTCGTACTGCCCGCCGATAATCTGTTTGTTGTTTTTCATAGACTCTCTCAGCGATAGCTCAAGGCGTTGAAAATGCGTCGACGCTCATCGACGATGGTTTCCCGACCGTGCATGACCCGACGGTTATCGATCATCACCATGTCGTGGTCACGCCAGCCAACCGGGTAGGTGTATTGGGCGGAAACCTCAGCGATTTCAGCCAGGAACCCGGCTGGGATCGGCTGCCCGGACACCGTGTCGATGACCGGCGCCTCGTAATTGAAGGAAGGCCCCAGAATGCTGTTGGCAAAGGCCGGACGCTGGCTGAAGGGGGACGTCAGGATCGCCGACGTGCTGAAGGCGTAATGGATCGAGTCATCGGCCGGGTTGAAGGAAATCAGGGTTTGCGGGTCCTCACCGATGATCTGCAACAGATCCTCGATCACGACGGCTGCCGGATCCGACAACGTTGGCGAGTAATGACAGACCAGCCGGCGCCATTTCTCCCCCGCCACGGTGCGGCTGTAGCGAATCGGATTTTCTTCAAAGAACGTGCGGCAGCCTGGGGACAGTTTCTCCAGCACCCGTTCGCCATCGCACAGGGTGGTTTGCGAACCCTTGCGCGGTGCTTCCTGGCAATAGAACCAGGTCATGTCCGGCCAGAACGGTGAGTTGCCATTTTCGCAGTGCAGGCCAACCGCCTGGCGCCCGGCGTCCACCAATTGCGCCGCGCCGCCGACCATGACCCGGGCTGGGTCCAGGCTCAACCGCGAACTGTTTTGCTTCACGTAGGCACTGAAATCCTCGGCGTTGTGAATACAGTTGCGAAACAGTACGACGCCGTAATGCCCCAGCAACTCATACAACTCAGCCTTGCCCAGGCTGGCGAAGTGGCGCGACTCGACGATGGAGACGTCCGGGTTCTCAAAGTGAAAGGCAGGTGTGCTCATTGGATGCATTCCTTTGCAGCGTGGAAAAAGTCGTAGCGATATCGGCGCGTTTCGGCCGCCCCGTAACGGTGTAGAGTTGCTCGAGCAACGGGTCGTCCTGGGTCAACAACCAGAGCCGGTTCGGGCGCTCGATATCAGAGAAGCGCCCCGCCGACCAGGCGAGCAGTTCATCGCGCGCCGGTGTCGACTCGACACACAGCAACGCCACCAGACCGTGCTGCTCATCGAAAAACACCGCGGCGTCGCTCACGCCGGGGTATTTGCGATACTCCAGTTCAACCTGCTCGGGGCTGACGTTGCGGCCATTGGGCAGGCAGATCACGTTCTTCTTGCGCCCGTGCACATAGAGGTAGCCATCGGCATCCAGCGCGCCCAGGTCACCGGTGTCCATCCAGCCGTCGTCCGACATGGAACAGGCACTCGGGTCCGTACCTGAGTAACCGCTGAACAGCGAGCTGCTCTTGACCTCGATGGTCTGGTCGGCGCCGATGCGCACCTGGACATGGGGCAACGGCTTGCCAACGCTGCCGAGACGTTGCTGTTCGAAGGTGTTCACACTGACCACCGACGCGTTCTCCGAAAGCCCATAGCCCTGGTATACCTCAATGCCTTGCTCAGCCAGGCCGCGCAGGGCATCGATACTCACCGCCGCGCCGCCGCAGGTGATATGCGCGCCCGATTGCAGGTAACGCGCCAGCCGCTCGCCCTGCTCGCCCCCTTCGTTCAATTGTTCCAGGAAACGATTGATCATGACCGGCGGCACCGTCAGGGCCGTTGGCTGGACTCGCAGGATCCAGTCGACCAGGCGCTGTGCCGACGCCCCTGGCTCGCCGAGCAACGGTTCGTCCGCCGGCAGGAAGTGCACGGTGCCGCCCGCCAACAGTGGCAGGTAGGCGGCGGTGACTTGCTCAAGCAGCAGACTCAGGGGCACCAGCGACAGGTAACGGCGATGAGCACCGACCGGCATGCTCTGGCGCAACGAGGCGAGCACCGTGCCGACTGCCTGGCTGCTCAGGCGCACCCCCTTTGGCCGACTGGTGGTGCCCGAGGTGTGAATGATCTTGCAGATCCAGTCACCCTCGCCGTCCGGCAGCCGCAGCAAAGGCTGTTCGATCACCGGCTCGTTGAGGCGGCGCAGGCGACTGTCGGCAAAATTCAGCTTCCAGCGCTGCGCCAGCGTTCGCTGCCCTGCCGCATCCACCAGAAATCCATCGCAGCGTGATGCCAGGTGTTCGGCCTGGGATTGGCTGAACGCCAGCGGCAGCGGCAACGCGGTGATCCCGGCGAACAGACAGGCCAGGTCGGCGACCAGCCAGTCGCTGCTGTTGCGCGTCGCAATCCCCAACACCACACGATCGCCATAGGCCGGCTCCGGGAAGCGTCGCTGCAGTTCGGCTGCCAGGTTAAGGGCCCGGTGCTCCAGTTCGCCGTAGGTCAGCGTCACCGACTCCGTGCCTGAATCCAACCAGTCCACCGCACAGACGGCCTGGCGATTGTCTTGCAACGCCCGTTGTAGCTGAGTGATAAACCCGCCGCTCATGGCTGCGCCCTCGCCATGACGTCGCCGGGCAGTTGAGTGAATGAAGTATTGAGCGTCATGGCGGCAAACCGTGAACGTTGCGGGTCGACCCGGATGAAACCGGTGACGGGCAACTTGGCGTAATAGCTTCCCCAATTCTTGCCGCCGTCGTCGGCCAGGCGCGTTGGGTCTGCGGTCAGCAGGGGCTCGAAATCGATCTGGCAACTTTCCATCATTTGCCGGACGCGAGGTGTCACGGTGCACAACAGGTAATGCCCGCCCATGCACCAGGCCAACAACGGAATCATGTTGACCAGAATCATTCCGGCCGTCAGGTGATGGGAGACCAGGTTGCCGATTTCGACAATGTTCGAGCGCTCGATGGTTTTCTCGAAACGCTGAGACAAAATCTCGTCGATGGGTTGCGTCAGGTATTGCTCGGAAAACAGTATCCGGTGATCGGCGAAAGTAATACCGGCGCAGGCAAGAATACGATCCGCCGGATCCTGAGTAACCGCAAAGTACTGCGGATTCGGTTCAACCGAGGCCGAATAAGAACTGCGAAATTTATCCCTTACAACTTCTGTGGCTTGCACCCATAACGGTGTCTTAGTTTCCGCGACACGTATTTGCATATCGTCCTCCTCCGTCCATGTACAGGATTTCTACAAAAAGCGAGGCGAGCATATTGGGGAAATTTCCTACAGGCCATTTAAAAAATAAAATGCTTCCGCTAATATATAAATAAACGTTCCTGTCATAAAAACCGGGGATGCTAGCCAACGGAATGCGCCAAAGAAGGATCTTATGCTCAATAGTAATATGCTTAGAAAGCTGGATATGCAGGACTTGATGGTGTTTGTCGCGGTGTATGAGCAAAGCAGCGTCACCGAGGTATCCGAAGCCCTGTGTGTCAGCCAGTCAACCGTAAGCTATTGCCTGAAGAAGCTGCGTACGAGCTTCGAAGATGAACTTTTTGTTAATACCCGTAGTGGCATGTTGCCGACAAGCAAAGCCACGGCCATGTACCCTCACATACTTAGTATCCTCAAGATAATAAACACATGCCACTCTGGTATTCCGGCATTCGATCCGACCCAGAAAGAGATAACCTTCAATGTCTGCGCACCGGAATACTTTGAACTCCTCATCCTGCCTAAACTGGTCAAGCGCTTTATTGGCAGCCGCTTCCCGGTCATCATTAATATCACCAAGTTTCACAGGGACATTCCAGCCGATGAGTTGATGGAGGGTCGCTTCGATCTGGTTATTTGTTTCGGCCCGAACTTCCATCGCGGCGTCAAGGGACTGCGTTCGCAAGTACTACTGGAAGATGAACTGGTTTGTGTAGTCGATAAGAACTTCACATTGTCGGAAGAGGCGTTCAGCCTGGAAACGTTCGTCGCCTGCCAGCATGTTTTTCCGACACCCTGGACATCCGACACCAACATGATCGATGGATGGCTCGCCCGGCAAGGCTATAACCGCCAAATTGTCGCTCGAGCCAACAGCTACGTAGCGGCATTGAACATGATCGCCGGTACCGACTTCATCCTGACCTTGCCTCGACGCATCCAAGCGCTGACCTGCGACGAGAACACGTTCGGCCACCGTCGCCCACCGGCAGGTCTACCGAACTTCACGCTGGACATGATGTGGAGCGAAAAACCGAGCCAGGACAGCGCCAACAGCTGGTTTCGCGAACAGATCATCAAGGTTTGTGCCGAGGACGGCCTGCTTTAAATCCGCCGAGAACCGCTCGAGTCGTCGAGCGGTTCAGGCTCTGACTTTTCATCAGGCAAAAAAAAATCCGGAAATCCGCACTTTCGTGGGCCTTCCAGACTTTTAAAACAGCTAAAAATGGTGGGTCGTGTGGGATTCGAACCTACGACCAATTGGTTAAAAGCCAACTGCTCTACCAACTGAGCTAACGACCCGCTGTGTGGTGGCGCGTATAATACTGATTTCTAAGGACTATTCAACACTTAATTTGAAATAAATCAAAAATAACGGGTTGGATCGCTCACACCCGCCGCAGTGAAGCCTTCTGCACGCAGGCGGCAGCTGTCGCATTTGCCGCAAGCGCGGCCCTGATCGTCGGCCTGATAGCAGGAAACGGTGAGCCCGTAGTCCACGCCAAGCTTCACGCCCGCCTTGACGATGTCGGCCTTGCTGAGATTCTGCAACGGCGCCTGGATGCGGAAACCCTGCCCTTCCACGCCGGCCTTGGTCGCCAGATTGGCCATGCGCTCGAACGCTTCGACGAACTCAGGACGGCAATCCGGGTAGCCGGAATAATCCACGGCATTGACGCCAATGAAAATGTCACGGGCGCCCAGCACTTCAGCCCACCCCAACGCCAGGGACAGGAACACCGTATTACGCGCAGGCACATAGGTCACCGGAATGCCCTCGCTAGGCGCCTCGGGCACGTCGATAGAGCTGTCGGTCAGGGCCGAGCCACCGATGCCGTTGAGGTTCAGGCCGATCACTTTGTGTTCCACCACGCCCAAGTCCCGGGCAACCCGTTGCGCGGCGTGCAACTCAGCGCGGTGGCGCTGGCCATAGTCGAAACTCATGGTGTAGCAGCGGTAGCCTTCGGCACGGGCCATGGCCACGACCGTGGCCGAATCCAGGCCACCGGACAACAGGATGACCGCACGTTTTTCAGCCATGTTCGAATGTTCAGTCATCTCAGCGCCCCGGCTCGTCGTTCCAAAGATATTTATGCAGCTGCAGTTGCAGGCGCACCGGCAAGTTATCCGCCACCACCCAATCCGCCAGATCCCGGGCGCTCAAATCGTGATGACTCGGAGACAACAGCACTTCGCCGGCCCGCTGGTCGAGCCCGTACTGGATCAACTTGGACACGGCCCAGTCGTAATCCTCCCGCGAACAGATCACGAACTTGACCTGATCGTTGGGCGTCAGCAGTTCGATATTCTCATAGCGGTTGCGGTGCGCTTCCTTCGAGCCTGGGGTTTTCAAGTCCACGACGCGGCTGACGCGCGGGTCGACGGCCGAGATATCCAGGGCGCCGCTGGTTTCCAGCGAAACCTCGTAACCGGCATCACACAACTGCTTGAGCAAGGGGATGGCGTTGGGTTGCGCCAAGGGCTCGCCGCCCGTGACACAGACATAACGCGGACGATAACTGGCCACTTGCTCCAGGATATCGTCGAGGGTTCGCACGGTGCCGCCACTGAAGGCGTAGGCGCTGTCACAGTATTGGCAACGCAACGGACAACCGGTGAGGCGCACGAATACCGTGGGCAGCCCAGCCGTTCGCGTTTCACCCTGCAACGAGTAAAAAACTTCGGTGATTCTCAATGTGTCTTGCATAGTCGCCACGGGCGTAACAGCTAAACAGGCTGTCCGCCTCCGTCAGGCACTTCAAGGAACCCCGCCAACGCGCAGATCCCAAAAAGCGTGTTTCATAAAAAGGGCGTGAATTCTAACGAAAAAACCCGCGACAGGCGCGGGTTTCTTCAAAACAGGTCAAACCGGCTTACATGCGTTGTAGATCACGCTGGGCCAACTGAGCGGCGGATGTCCCCGGATATTGGGCCACCACCTGCTGCAGAATACCTTTCACCTTGTCAGCGTGACCGAGACGGCGTTCGACGTCAGCCAGCTTGTACAGCGAATCCGGCACCTTGGCGTGCTTGGGATACAGCTGCGAAACCTTGGCGAACGCCTGGCCGGCACCTTGCAGGTCGCCCTTGGCCAGGTTCACTTCGCCCAGCCAGTATTGGGCATTGCCCGCGTACTGGCTGTTTGGGTACTTGCGCAGGAAAGCGGCAAAAGCCTGGCTGGCCTTGTCGAAATCCTTGGCCTTGATCAGGTCGAAGGCAGCATCGTAATAGAGCTTTTCCTTCGCCGGATCAGCCGGCTCGCCACCGGCGGCAGGTGCTGCTGGAGCAGCCGCCCCCGCGCCTGCGGCTGCACCGGGGGCGTTCAAGTCGCCACCGGCTGGAGAATTCTCAGGAGTCGCGGCAGGTGCAACGCCGGATCCTATGCGCCGATCAAGATCCTGGTATCGCTCCAGGCTTTCCTGCTTCATGCGCGAAATATCATTTTGCAGTTCTTCGATCACACCCTGTTGGCGCGAGATCTGATCCTGCATTTGCTGCAGTTGGTTGAACAGCTGGCCCTGTGCCGAGACAGGGGCCGAAACCCCTCCCCCGGCATAGGCGCCGTTCGTACCGTAACCTGCAGGCGGATAGCTGCTCCCGCTATTGTTATAGCCGGCATCGTTATCGACCACAGGAACCGCAGCCCACGCCGCAAGCGGCGCGAGGCTGAGAGCCAGAACAGTTACAGCACGACGGCACGTTCGCATGACGAATTACTTACGCAGTTCGACGCGACGGTTTTGAGCCCAGGACTGCTCGTCGTTGCCGGTGGCAACTGGACGCTCTTCGCCGTAGGAAACCAGTTCCAGCTGAGCTGGGGAAACACCTTGCAGTACCAGGTAGCGTTGAACGGCTTTCGCACGACGCTCGCCCAGTGCCATGTTGTACTCACGAGTACCACGTTCGTCGGTGTTGCCTTCCAGAACAACGCGAGCGCCGTTCGACTTCAGGTCTTTGGCGTGAACGTCCAGAGCGCGCATGGCTTCTGGCTTCAGGTCCGAGCTGTCGTATTCGAAGTAGAAGGTGGTGATTGCGCGCAGAGCAGCTTCTTCGCTCAGGGAGCCGTCAACTGCACCAGTGTTAGCGCCGTAACCAGCGTTTGGATCAACAGCGCCTTCACCGGCATTGTCGCCGCCTTTGGACGAGCAACCTACAGCTACAGCCATGGCCAGAGCCAGCGCAGCAAATTTACCAAACTTCAGCATTTCCATCGTGAAACTCCTAATGAACCCCAGTGTGTTAAGTAAAACGTATTGCGCCGCGTCAGTTCAGGTAAGGGGACCAGGACGGTTCTCTGACTTCGCCTTGAGCGGTAGGAAGCGGGAGCCTCACGCGTCCATTAATGGACACGAGCATCAAGACTCCCCGGCCCTGCTGGCGGGTGGCGTAGATTACCATGGTGCCGTTGGGCGCAACAGTAGGTGACTCGTCCAGAGTGCTATCAGTGAGGATTTTTACGCTACCGCGCTGCAAATCCTGGGCCGCCACCTTGAAATTGGTGAAACCGTCCTGGCGATGGATCATCACCAGGGTCTTTTCGTCCGCCGACAGTTTAGGGTTGGCATTGTAGTTACCGACGAAGGTCACGCGCTCGGCACCGCCACCACCGGCACTGGTCTTGTAGATCTGTGGCTTGCCACCGCGGTCGGAGGTGAAGTAGATGGTCGAGCCATCCTTGCCCCAGAACGGTTCGGTGTTGATGCCCGGGCCGTTGGTGACGCGGGAGATCGAGCGCGAGGCCAGGTTCATCACATAGATGTCCGGGTTACCGTCCTTGGACAGCACGAATGCCAGGCGCGAGCCGTCCGGCGACCAGGCGGGTGCGCCGTTCAGGCCTTCGAAGTTGGTGATCTGCTCGCGACGACCGGTGTCGATGTGCTGCACGAAAATACGCGGACGCTTCTGCTCGAACGAGACATAGGCGATGCGCTTGCCATCGGGGGCGAAGCGCGGCGACAGGATCGGCTCGCGCGATTGCAGCAAGGTCACCGCACGGGCGCCGTCATAGTCGGAACGCTGCAGGGTGTAGCGGGTGTTGTTCTCGGAGAAGCGCTCGGCCGTCACGTAGAGCATGCGAGTGGAGAACGCGCCCTTGATGCCGGTGAGTTTCTCGAACGACTGGTCGGCGATGTAGTGCGCCATGTCGCGCAGTTGATCGACGCTGCCCGACACGCTGCCGGTCAGCACTTGCTGCTCGGTGGCGACGTTGAACAGGGCGTACTGCACCTGCAGGCGACCACCGGCCGGAACGATGCTGCCGACCATGATGTACTGGGCGCCCAGGGCCTTCCAGTCACGGTAGATGACTTCGCTGGCCTGGGTTGGCAGGCTGATCATGTTCTGTTTCGGAATCGGCGCGTAGTAACCCGAGTTGCGCAGGTCGTTGCCGATGATTTCCGCCATGTCGTCCGGCAGGACGTTACCGCCCTGCCAGCCGAACGGTACGACGGCGATCGGGGTCGCCCGGTCGCTGCCGCTGGTGACCAGAATGTTCTTTTCCTCTGCTACCGCTATCCCTGCCAGGCAGCAGATAACGACAAGCATTCCTCGAAGAAGGTTTCTCACAAGGCTAGATCCTCAGGTGTGAATGTCATCTTGAATGAACGATAGGGAGCAAAGTCGCTCGGTTTCATTCCTTGCATTTCCGTCAAACGCCCAATGTTCTTGACCGCTGCGACCGCCGAAGCGTCGAACGGACCGTCACCACTGGACTTGGCGACGCTGACCGAGGTAACCGTACCGTCGGGCAACATGCCGATTTGCAATACTACCGTCATGCCTTTGCGCGCCGAAGGTGGACGAGCCCAGCCTTCTGCCGCCCGGGCGCGAATCAGATCATCGTAGCTGCCGGCAACTTCATCACCCTGCTCATCGGCCAAGGCCTGCTGGCGCTCCGGCGTGTCGGAAAGCAAATCTGCCAAGGCCTGGGCCTTTTTGTCTTCGGCGGACTTACGCGCTGCGTCCTGGGCCTTTTTCTTGGCGGCGTCGGCGGCGGCTTTCTTCTTCGCGTCTTCGGCGACTTTCTTTTTCGCCTCTTCAGCTTCAGCTTTTTTCTTGGCGTCTTCGGCCGCTTTCTTCTTGGCGTCCTCGACGATCTTTTTCTTCGCTTCTTCAGCGGCCGCTTTCTTGGCCTCTTCTTCAGCGGCTTTCTTGGCTTCTTCTTCGGCTTTCTTCTTGGCTATATCAGCCAATTGTTTCTCTTCTGCCTTTTTGGCCTCGGCGGTTTTCTTCGCTTCGTCGGCTTTCTTGGCTTCATCAGCCTTTTTCGCCTCGTCCGCTTTTTTCGCCTCATCGGCCTTCTTGGCTTCCTCGGCCTTTTGAGCCGCTTCCTCTTTCTTTTGTTCCGCGGCCTTTATCGCTTCCTGCTCGACCTTCTTCTGTTCCATCTGCTCGACTTCAGTCTGGCGCGCGGCGGACTTCTTCGCCTCACCGGCAAGCTTCTGGTTCGTCTGGGTCGTAGCCTGGCTTTTCGACTTGAGCTGGTACAACGTCGCCTGCACGATCGGCTTGGCCGGCGGCAACTCCGGGGTCATGGCAAAACTGACGAACAGCATGCCGAACACCAGCACATGCAGGCCGATGGCCAGGACACTGGGCCAGAAGTAGCTTTCCGAGGCGGACGGCTCTCGCTGTTGCTGCATCAGGGGGCCTCGGTGATCAAGCCAACATTACCGACCCCGGCTTTCTGCAGGCCGCCCATGGCGCCCATCACGGCACCGTAGTCGACGGTCTTGTCGCCGCGAATGAAGACTTGCGTGCGCTTGCCGGCATCGTTGCCGACACGAATGATCTTGGTCACCGCATCGGTCATCTGCGGCAAGGTCATGGCCCGGTCCTGCTGCTTCTCGGTATCCACTTCACTGCCAAGGTTCCAGTAGTAGGTCTTGTCAGCCTTGATCGAAATGGTCAGTACCTGGGTGTTGTTGTCCTGCGGCAAGGCTTCGCTGGAAACCTTGGGCAGATCGACCTTCACGCCCTGATTGAGCATGGGCGCAGTCACCATGAAGATGACCAGCAGCACCAACATCACGTCGATGTAGGGCACCACGTTCATCTCGGCGACCGGCTTGCGCTTTTTTCGGGCTCGAGCGATTAAAGCCATTGGGAAATACCTGCTTATTCTTCGCTGGTGTGCACTTTACGGTGCAGGATCGCCTGGAATTCATCGGCGAAGGTGTAGTAACGGCCAGTCAGCATCTCGCTGCGGGCAGCGAAGCGGTTGTAGGCGATAACGGCTGGAATGGCCGCGAACAGACCGATGGCGGTGGCGATCAGTGCCTCGGCGATGCCCGGGGCCACGGTGGCGAGGGTCGCTTGCTGGGCGGAAGCCAGGCCACGGAAGGAGTTCATGATCCCCCACACGGTGCCGAACAGACCGATGTACGGGCTGACCGAACCAACGGTGGCCAGGAACGACAGGCCCTGTTCGAGCTTTTCTTCCTCGCGGGAAATGGCGACGCGCATGGCACGGGCCACACCTTCCATCACCGCCTCAGGGTCGACGCCCGGCTGCTGGCGCAGGCGAGAGAACTCCTTGAAGCCGGCACGGAAGATCTGCTCGACGCCCGAGTCCGGGTCCGGGTTGCTGCCGGCCTGGCGATAGAGCTTGGACAGGTCGATGCCGGACCAGAAGCGCTCTTCGAAGCTCTCCAGGGCACGACGACCGGCGCGCAGCATGTTGCTGCGCTGAAAGATCATGATCCATGAGGTCACCGATGCGGCTACCAGGGTCAGCATTACCAGTTGCACCACGACGCTGGCATTGCTGACCAGGCTCCACATGGAGGAATGGTCGACGACGTTAGCTTCCACGCTTTATCTCCTGCTCTGAGTGTGTACCCGCGCCGCTCACGCCGGCAAAGGCCGCACGTAGAGCTTCGGGAATGGCCCGGGGTTTCAAACTATGGGTGCGCACACAGGCCACCAAAAACTGCCCTTCGCAGAGCAGCACGTTATCCGTAGCCCGCCTGACCTGCTGCTTGAAGCGCAGGCTGACACGGTTCAATTCGATGACATCGGCACTTACCACCAGTTCGTCGTCCAGTCGCGCCGGCGCGTGGTAACGCGCTTCGCTGGAATGCACGACGAATAACAGGTCCTCCCCTGCCAGCGCGGATTGGGCAAAACCCAGTTCCCGCAGCCGTTCGGTTCGAGCCCGTTCCATAAACTTGAGGTAATTGACGTAGTAGACGATGCCGCCGGCATCGGTGTCCTCGTAATAAACGCGACAGCGATGTGCGAACGACTCCAGCCCGTTTTGCGCGCGCATACTCTAGTGCTTACTCCTCAGGTTGCCAATCGGCCAGGCAACTGTTTTTTCATTCTCGAACGCATTGACGCTCCGGGCTTCGTCTGGGACAGCACGAACCCGAAAAAAGTCGGCGTACAGAGCTCGTTCAATCGTCCACGGCATCGAGGAATTCGTCTACCACCGGCATCTCGCCCATTCGTGTCGGGATGTTTAAGCCAAAGTGCAGATAAGCATGGCGGGTCACCACGCGCCCACGAGGCGTGCGCATGATATAGCCCTGTTGGATCAGGTACGGTTCCAGCACATCTTCAATGGTGTGGCGCTCTTCGCTGATGGCCGCCGCCAGGCTGTCCACGCCCACCGGGCCACCGTCGAACTTCTCGATCATGGTCAGCAGCAGGCGCCGGTCCTGGTGGTCGAAGCCACGCTCGTCGATGTCCAGCAGGTTCAGCGCCAGGTCGGCAATCGGCTTGGTGATGTGGCCCTTGGCCCGGACTTCGGCAAAATCCCGGACCCGGCGCAGCAAGCGGTTGGCGATCCGCGGCGTCCCCCGGGCACGCCGGGCGATCTCATAAGCACCGTCCGGGTCCAGCGGTAACCCGAGGATGCCCGCCGAACGGCTGACAATCGTCGCCAGGTCGGCGTTGTTGTAGAACTCCAGGCGCTGGACGATACCGAAACGGTCCCGCAGCGGGTTGGTCAGCATGCCGGCACGAGTGGTGGCACCCACCAGGGTGAAGGGCGGCAGGTCCAGCTTGATGGAACGCGCCGCCGGCCCTTCGCCAATCATGATGTCGAGCTGGAAATCTTCCATGGCCGGGTACAGCACTTCCTCGACGATCGGCGACAACCGATGGATTTCGTCGATGAAGAGTACGTCATGGGGCTCAAGGTTGGTCAGCAACGCCGCCAGGTCGCCCGGCCGTTCAAGCACCGGCCCCGACGTGCTCTTGATCGAGACACCCATTTCCTGGGCAATGATGTTGGCCAGGGTGGTCTTGCCCAGGCCCGGCGGGCCGAAGATCAAGGTGTGGTCCAGCGACTCGCTGCGCCCACGGGCAGCCTGGATGAACAGCTCCATCTGCTCGCGCACGGTCGGTTGGCCGATGTAGTCGGCCAGGCTGACAGGACGAATCGCGCGGTCCTGGATTTCCTCGCGGTCACGGGGGGCACCCGTGGCGGCGATCAGACGGTCAGCTTCAATCACTTAAATCATTCCCTTCAGGGCACGGCGAATCATGTCTTCGGTGCTCAGGCCTTTTTCCTTGATGGCGGAAATCGCCTTGCTGGCCTCCTGCGGCTTGTAGCCCAGGGAGATCAGCGCAGTGACCGCATCGTTTTCGGCGCTGACCGCCGGCACCGGCGCGTCCGGCTGGTTCGGCACCAAGGCGAACATCGCCGGCACCGCCTCCCAGGCCTTGAAGCGGTCCTTGAGTTCGACCAGCAGGCGCTCGGCGGTTTTCTTGCCCACCCCCGGCACCTTGGTCAGCGCCGAGGTGTCCTGGGACTGCACGCAGCGCACCAGCTCGTCGACTTCCAGGCTCGACATCAAGGCCAGTGCCAGTTTCGGGCCGACGCCATTGAGACGGATCAACTCGCGGAAGAAATCCCGCTCGCGCTTGCCGACGAAACCATAGAGTAACTGCGCATCCTCGCGCACGACCAAATGGGTGTGCAGGGTCAGCGGCTCGCCGACCGACGGCAAGCGATACAGCGTGGTCATGGGCACTTCCAGCTCATAACCCAGGCCATTTACATCCAGAATCAGGTGCGGCGGCTGTTTTTCAGCCAGGGTGCCGCGCAAGCGTCCAATCACGTTTCAGATCCTTGGGTGTTGGCCAGCCCGCGGGCTGGCGAGTAACAGCCCGGGCAGGAAGGCCGACGACACAGGCGCAAGATGCTCGGGCTCACGAAGATTGCGCTGATGCTATCAGAGACGCAGGCGCCCGCCACGACTGCGTGCAGTCCCCAGGCCATGGGGCAACAGACTGGAACGGGTATGGGCATGGCAAATGGCGATGGCCAGGGCGTCGGAGGCGTCGATTTGCGGCTTGCTGACCAGTTTCAACAGGTGCATCACCATCATTTGCACCTGCTCCTTGTTCGCCGCCCCTGTGCCGACGACCGCCTGCTTGACCTGGGTCGCGGTGTACTCGGCGATCTCCAGGTTTTCCTCGGCGCCAGCCACGATGGCCGCGCCCCGGGCCTGCCCCAGCTTCAGGGCCGAATCGGCGTTGCGCGCCATGAAGACCCGTTCGATGCCCATGGTCACCGGGCCGTAGGTCTGGATGACTTCGCGCACGCCGCGATAAACGATCTGCAAGCGCTCATGCAGTTCACCCGCACCGGTGCGGATGCAACCAGAGGCGACGTACACGCAGCCGCGCCCGGTATCGCGAACCACACCGTAGCCGGTGATGCGCGAACCTGGGTCGATACCAAGGATTAAAGTCATAGCGCCTGCGGTTTGAAGAGGATTTGACCAGACCTGTGGGAGCGAGCTTGCTCGCGATGGCATCGGGTCGGCAAGCACAGTGCTGACTGGAATATCGCTATCGCGAGCAAGCTCGCTCCCACATTGGCATTCGTGCAGTTAAATAGAAGCCATCAGCCGAGTTGTTCAGCGACAGACTCCGGAATATCGGCATTGGAATAAACGTTCTGCACGTCATCCAGGTCTTCCAGCATGTCGATCAGCTTGAGCACCTTCTCGGCGCCTTCCAGGTCCAGTTCGGCACTGGTGGTCGGCTGCATGACGATTTCCGCGTCGGCGGGCTTGAAACCGGCCGCCTCCAGGGCATTGCGCACGGCATAGAAGCTGGCGAACGACGTGAACACGTCGAACGAGCCGTCTTCATGGCTGACCACATCATCGGCGTCGGCCTCCAGGGCCGCTTCCGTCAGGGCATCTTCATCGAGGCCCGGGGCGAAGCTGATTTGCCCCTTGCGCTCGAACAGATAGGCCACCGAGCCGTCGGTGCCCAGGTTGCCACCACATTTGCTGAACGCGTGACGCACGGCGGCAGCGGTACGGTTGCGGTTGTCGGTCATGCATTCGACCATCACCGCCACGCCGCCCGGGCCATACCCTTCGTAGGTCAGTTCTTCAACGTTGTCGGCCTCGGTCGCACCCGCGCCACGGGCGATGGCCCGGTCGATGATGTCGCGGCTCATGTTGGCACCCAAGGCCTTGTCCAGGGCCAGGCGCAGACGCGGGTTGGAACCCGGATCGCCGCCACCCTGGCGGGCCGCGACCGTCAGCTCACGGATCCACTTGGTGAAGATCTTGCCTCTCTTGGCATCCTGACGTTCTTTGCGGTGCTTGATGTTCGCCCACTTGGAATGACCTGCCATAACTCGCTCCGTTTCTCTTTGGAACATTGCCCGCCCTGCGCGTGGGCAGTGGCCGGCAATCAGAAATATCGACCCCAATGAAAAGGCGCATCCGAAGATGCGCCCTCTCAGGTGCCAGCCTTACTCAGCCTTTGGCTGTTCACGCAGACGGATGTGCAACTCGCGCAACGCCTTGGCGTCCACCACGCCCGGGGCCTGGGTCATGACATCGGCCGCGCTCTGGGTTTTCGGGAACGCGATCACTTCACGGATCGACTGGGCGCCGGTCATCAGCATCACCAGGCGGTCCAGGCCGAAGGCCAGGCCACCATGGGGCGGTGCACCGTATTTCAGCGCATCCAGCAGGAAGCCGAACTTCTCTTCCTGCTCGGCTTCGTTGATGCCCAGCAGGCGGAACACCGCCTGTTGCATTTCCTTGCGATGGATACGGATCGAACCGCCACCCAGTTCGGTACCGTTCAGGACCATGTCGTAGGCGCGCGACAGGGCGGTGGCCGGGTTGGCCTCCAGCTCTTGCGGCGAGCACTTCGGCGCGGTGAACGGGTGGTGCAGCGCGGAGAAGCTGCCGTCATCGTTTTCTTCGAACATCGGGAAGTCAACGACCCACATCGGTGCCCACTCGCAGGTCAGCAGATTCAGGTCGTGGCCCAGCTTGATGCGCAGCGCGCCCAGGGCTTCGCTGACGATCTTGGCCTTGTCGGCGCCGAAGAACACGATGTCGCCGTCAACCGCACCCACGCGATCGAGGATCACATTGAGGTTGGCTTCCGGGATGTTTTTCACGATGGGCGATTGCAGGCCGTCGACACCGGCGGCGCGCTCGTTGACCTTGATGTACGCCAGGCCCTTGGCACCGTAGATACCGACGAACTTGGTGTAATCGTCGATCTGCTTGCGCGGCATGCTGGCGCCGCCTGGAACACGCAGGGCCGCGATACGGCATTTCGGATCGTTGGCCGGGCCGCTGAACACCTTGAACTCGACGTCCTTGAGCTGATCGGCCACGTCCACCAGTTCCAGCGGGTTGCGCAGGTCCGGCTTGTCGGAACCGTAGCGGCGCATGGCCTCTTCGAAGGTCATGTGCGGGAACTCGCCGAATTCCAGACCCAACACTTCCTTGAACAGGTTGCGGATCATGCCCTCGGTCAGGCCCATGATGTCTTTTTCGTCGAGGAAGCTGGTCTCGATGTCGATCTGAGTGAACTCAGGCTGACGGTCGGCACGCAGGTCTTCGTCGCGGAAGCACTTGGCGATCTGGTAGTAGCGATCGAACCCGGCCACCATCAGCAGTTGCTTGAACAGCTGTGGCGACTGCGGCAGGGCAAAGAAGCTGCCGGGGTGGGTACGGCTCGGCACCAGGTAGTCGCGGGCGCCTTCCGGCGTGGCGCGGGTCAGGATCGGCGTCTCGACGTCGAGGAAGCCGTTTTCGTCCAGGTAACGACGGATGCTGGTGGTCATGCGCGAACGCAGGCGCAGCTTCTCGGCCATTTCCGGGCGACGCAGGTCGATGAAGCGGTAGCGCAGGCGGGTTTCCTCGCCCACGTCGGAGTATTCGTTGAGTGGGAACGGCGGGGTTTCCGACTCGTTGAGCACTTCCAGCTCGTAGCCCAACACTTCGATCATGCCCGACGCCATGTTGGCGTTGCCGGCGCCGGCCGGGCGCAGGCGCACCTTGCCGGTGATCTTGACGACGTATTCGCTGCGCACGCGGTCGGCGGTGGCGAAGGTTTCAGCGCGGTCCGGATCGAACACCACCTGGGCCAGGCCTTCACGATCACGGATATCGAGGAAAATCACCCCGCCATGGTCACGGCGACGATGGACCCATCCGCAAAGAGTAACTTCCTGACCTTCCAGGCTTTCGTTCAGTTGGCCGCAATAATGGCTGCGCATCATGGTAGTGGTTTCACTTCTCGTAATTCGACATTCGGTTGGAGGCCCTGCCCGTGCAAGAACTCGCGCGTATTCAACTCAATCAGCTTTGTCGCCACCGGCCAGGTTCTTCTTGGCGCCGGTCTTGAAGTCGGTTTCATACCAGCCCGTGCCGCCGAGGCGGAAACCAGGCATGGAGAGCATCTTTTTCAGTTCCGGCGCCTGGCAGGCAGGGCAGTCGACCAGCGGTGCCGCGCTGATCTTTTGAATGGCTTCCATCTGATGACCACAGGAAGCACATTGATAGTCGTACATCGGCATGGGGTTGTCTCGGCGATCAGGTTACACGCGCAAAGGCGGGGCTTTGCGGCAAAGAGCGGGATTATATCCATTAAATGCGGCCTGTGCAGCCGTAAGACCGCACAGTCATTGCCAAGCAGAAGATCAAGATCAAGAGATCGCAGCCTTCGGCAGCGCCTACGCCGCACCATGATCCATCCCGGTTTCCTTCAAACTGTGCACCACGCAGACCACGCGCACCAGCCCGCTGAAATTGCGCACCCCGCCATGGCGCAGGTGCACTTCCCTGTCCACATGGGACAGCAACGTGCTGATGGAGCAGCGGTTGAGCTCGGCCATGTCACCGAGGATATCCCAATAGACCTGTTCCAGCCGCAGACAGGTGGCGAACCCGTTCAGGCGAATGGATCGGGCCAAGGGCCGGGCCAGTTGCATATCGAACCCCCGGATGAACGGGTCGACGCTGATGGGCTGAAAACGCCCCAGCCGCCCTTCCCCGGGTTCTTTTCCTTGAATCATACCGTTGACACTCCTTTGCCATACGAGCCTCTGGGTTGGAACAACCCATCTGTGGCTCTATGGAAGCTCAACGGCATCGCCAGTTCCAGACGACTTTATGACCATGGACGTAGGACAAGCCAACAGCAGGCCTGCGACGAATTACGCCGTCCTACACCCGGTGCGCAGGCGATATCGCCCTTGTGGCGAGGGCGCTTGCTCCCTCGCCACAACATACAACGCGCGCGCTATTAGTTTTCCAACAGCGCCCGCAGCATCCACGCGGTCTTTTCGTGAACCTGCATGCGCTGGGTCAGCAGGTCGGCCGTGGGCTCGTCGCTGACCTTGTCCAATAAAGGAAAGATGCCACGGGCCGTACGCGTCACCGCTTCCTGGCCCTCGACCAGTTGCCGGATCATGTCTTCGGCAGCCGGCACGCCTTCCTCTTCCTTAATAGAGGACAGGCGTGCATACACCGAGTAGGCACCCGGGGCCGGGAAGCCAAGGGCGCGGATTCGCTCGGCAATCAGGTCCACCGCCAGGGCCAGTTCGTTGTATTGCTCCTCGAACATCAGGTGCAGGGTCCGAAACATCGGCCCGGTGACGTTCCAGTGGAAATTGTGGGTCTTGAGATACAGCACGTAGGTATCCGACAGCAGGCGCGAAAGCCCGTCGACGATGGACTTGCGGTCTTCTTCACTGATACCGATATCAATTGCCATGGGGGTTGATCTCCTTAGGGTGATGAATTCGACAACGGCCCTAACCACTCTAGTGGTTCTGGCCGCCTACGGCCTGCGACAGATTGCCAGCCCTGCAGAACCGACAAGCCAAGGCAGCCGACGGTTCCGACACCTGGGAAATTCAACGCCGCTTGCCTGGCGCATTCAAGCAGCCGCGGGGCTTTTCTGGCCGACGAACAGCGCGGTGCGCGCCCGTAACGGGTTTGAGAAGGCCCGAGCTTTGCTGTTAAATAGGCAGTGTGTCGCTACGCTTAATTTTCCCGGGCGTAGCGCATAGGCTGATTCGGGTACGTGTCCAACGCCTCTCATTGTTTCGAAGCGAACCGTGCCCGACCCGCTCTTCCTTGTGATCTGTCTTAACCGTGAGCCAATCAAAATGTTGAAAATCGTCCACTTGCTAATGGGCGCAGCTGCCCTGCTGCTGTCCTTCATCCCTAGCCTGGGTTCCGAAGCCACACCTTACCTGCAGCACCCCGATGCACTGTACCTGGCCTTTTTCGGCCTGCTCAACCTGACCCTTGCCCCCGTCATCCCTTACTGGAACAAAGGTCCACGTCACCAACTGCAAAACCTTGTCAGCGCCTTGCTGGTGCTGGCCGTTGCCCTGCAAACCCTGGCCCTGCTGGCGCCCATGCCGGAAATTGGCGGTCAACCGGCCATTCTGTTCAGCCTGGGCGCGGCACTGCTCGCCGTGGCACTGCACCTGGCCGTCAGCTTCTACAAGAAGTCGTCGCCGGCCGCCGCCGCACAGAACTACGACATGTCCAACCGCGATACCGGCACGGTGAAGTGGTTCAACACGTCCAAAGGGTTCGGCTTCATTTCCCGCGACTCCGGCGATGACATTTTCGTGCATTTCCGGGCCATTCGTGGCGAAGGTCATCGCGTCCTGGTGGAAGGCCAGCGCGTGGAATTCTCCGTGATGAACCGCGACAAGGGCCTGCAGGCCGAAGACGTGATCGCTGCGCTACCGCGCCGCTGATCCAAGCGTAAAAAACCGCGATGCAGCCTGGCTGCTCGCGGTTTTTTATTGCCCGTCAAACGGCAATCGGGCCGCATCAGTAGTGAGGGGGCGGCGCCTCTTCTTCGAACGATTCGAATTGACCCGCCATTTCTTCCTGGCGCTTGAGCAACGCCGCCATCTGCAGCTGCAGACGCTCGACAACCCGCTGCTGCGCCACCAGCACATCATTCAATGCCTGGATGGTGTCATCCTGAAACGCCAGGCGGCTTTCCAGATCGGTTACGCGTTCTTCAAGGTTCATGGTTCAGCCCTCCAGAAACTTGAAATCATCGGCCAGGGCCACTCGCAACCGTTCGCGAATGGCCGAGACCTGCTCTGCATTATAAGGCTGGGCGGGGTGCTTGCCCCAGACCGGCGCAGGCCAGGCGGCATCATCACGCTTGCGCACGATGACATGCATGTGCAATTGACTGACGACGTTACCTAAGGTTGCAACGTTCATCTTGTCGGCATCGAACGAATCCTTGAGGGTTTCGGCCAGCGCCGTGGTTTCTTTCCACAGCTGTAGTTGATCTGTGTCATCCAACTGAAACAATTCGCTGATATTTTCTCGCCGCGGCACGAGGATGAACCACGGGTAATGGGCGTCGTTGGACAAGAGCAAACGGCACAACGGGAAATCGCCGATGGGCAATGTGTCTTGTTGCAGTCGTGGATCTAAGGCAAACACCGCGCGTACTCCTCGTTATCGATTTTGCCCGGCTCAGCGACCCGCGGGCCTGCATCGGGCACAGATGCGCAGCATACCCGCGAACGCCGGATCGATCACGGCGTACCGTCCTGCTGTCCGTTCCTTCGAATGTTTTTTTTCAACACCGGAGTATCAACCTGTGCAAGCTGACGCACCAACACAGCGCAGCGGCACGGCACAGTCCCGAGAGATCCGTGCCAGGGCCCAGGCAAAGCCTCGACGCTGTAAGATTTTCGTACAACCTGAAAATTTTTTGCACCAAAACAGCACAGTACGTCTACGCTCAGTGCACAAAGCATCCGTGATTTACTCACTGGGTAGGGTGAACCGGTAACGTTTTTGGTTGTCTCGCCGATTTTATCGACACCAAACACGGGAGCCCACACGAGTCAACCCTATTTAAAACAAGGCCTTTGGAGCCCGGTTTCATGAGGTTTCACCGCGTCAACCGCTGAAATGTGAAAAAAATGTAAACGAAATTCGGGTTTGAGCATG
The DNA here is from genome assembly GCF_017351395.1 of Pseudomonas sp. FW305-28. Lineage (NCBI taxonomy): Bacteria > Pseudomonadati > Pseudomonadota > Gammaproteobacteria > Pseudomonadales > Pseudomonadaceae > Pseudomonas > Pseudomonas sp. FW305-28. The sequence continues at coordinate 54,789 of NZ_JACNDD010000004.1, read as the reverse complement.
CTTGTTGCATTCATACCCGCACTGTCCAAAGGGCTCGCCGGAAGCGGGGACCTGCCGACATACAAATTAAAGTGGCAAGGCTGCCCACAGGAGCTTCAAGCGCGGTAATGACGGACTCTTTACACCGATGCCGGAAAGAAAAAACAACATCAAAGTTGTGAGTACGGTTGCGTCGGAACAGCTGAAATGCGACATGGATCGAGCCATTGGCGACATGGTCGTAAAGAAGCTGAAAGGTTGAATGGGCAAGTATCGCCAAAGAATGTCGACGTGATATAAGTTTGCGCCGACACAAAAAGAAAGAGCCGCCCAGATAAAAAAACAGGTGGGACGGCAGTACTCTTCTAAAAACCAAAGGAGCAAATCACGATGCGCGTGATGAAGTGGAGCATGATCGCACTGGCTGTATCGGCCAGCGTTTCGCAGTTCGCAGTGGCGTCCTCCCAAGAGGAATCCAAGGGTTTTATTGAAGATCAGAGCTTGACTGTTCTGACCCGTGCGCTGTACATGAACCGTGATTTCAAGAACAACCCAAGCACTTCACAAAGTTATCGTGAAGAGTCTGGTGTTGCCGCTCGTGCCATTTACGAGTCGGGCTTCACTCAAGGTACCGTTGGTGTAGGCGTTGACGGCTTCGCATTCGGCACCGTTCGCATCGATGGCGGTAGCGGTCGTGCCGGTAACGGTCTGTTCGCTCGTGACAGCGACGGCAACCTGGAAGACACACAATCGAAGGTTGGCGGCGCGGTTAAATTCCGTCTGTCCGACACCGTTCTGAAATACGGTAACCAGTTCACCACCAGCCCGGTTTTCTCGACTGACGACAGCCGTCTGCTGCCAGAAGTTGCCACCGGTACGCTGATCACCAGCAAAGAAATCAAAGGCTTGGAGTTGAGCGCAGGTCATTTCAACGCCATCAGCTCGCAAACTGGCATGGGAGATGACGGTCTTGGCCTGAAATCTGCTGACATCGTTGGCGCAACCTACCAGTTCACCGACAATTTCGTAGCAGGCGTAGCGGCTTCCGACGTTGAAGATCACTACAAAAAGAAATACATCAACCTGAACTACACCCTGCCGATCAACGAAGATCAGTCCCTGAACTTCGACTTCAACGGTTATGACAGCCAGGATCAGGGCCAGAAACTCAGCGGCGACGTTGACAACCGTATCTGGTCCCTCGCAGCAGCCTATGCCATCGGTGCCCACAAGTTCACCCTGGCTCACCAGCGCTCCTCCGGTGACACCGGCTATGTGTATGGCGTTGACGGCGGCGGCACTATCTTCCTCGCCAACTCCATCCAATACTCCGACTTCAACGGTCAGGACGAGCGCTCCTGGCAGGCTCGCTACGACCTGAACATGAAGACTTATGGCGTACCTGGCCTGAGCTTCATGACTCGCTACGTTACCGGTGACAACATCGAGACTGGCGGCTCCGAAGGTAAAGAGCACGAGTGGGACTTCGAAACCAAGTACGTTATGCAAAGCGGTCCAGCCAAGGACCTGTCTTTCCGCGTACGTGCTGCGTTCTACCGCGCCAACAGCGACTATAACGCCATCAACGGCAACGACAACAATGACACCCGTCTGATCATCGAATACCCACTGAGCATCTTGTAATTCAGTGCTAGTTCGATAGCCGTACCCGCAACAAACAAAAAACCGCTCACCTGGATCAGGTGAGCGGTTTTTTTATGTCCATTGACTGACTGTCAGCTTTAATGCAACTTATTAAATAGCAAGCTAACTAAACATAATCTGACTTCAGCGCCAAGTTATATAGTCGACTCGTTATTGCGCTGGCCCTTCCTGAACGACCCGAATCACTCGTTGTGGAAACGGAATATCAATACCCGCCTCTTTCAAGCGATCCCGGGCTTGTTCATTGAGCATGAACATCACGCTCCAATAATCCGCGGTCTTCACCCAGATACGCAGCGACACCGTGATGGAACTGTCGCCCAAGGTGGAAATCACCGCTTCAGGTGCCGGATCCGCCAGCACACGCTCATCCTTGGCCAGCTCCAGCAACACCTCCCGGGCCTTTTGCAGGTCAGCCTGGTAATCCACGCCGACATCAAACACGACCTTGCGGGTCGGCTGGCGGTTGGTGTTGGTGATGATGCCGTTCGAGAGATTGCCGTTGGGCACAATGACGGTCTTGTTGTCACCGGTGCGCAACACGGTGTGGAAGATCTGGATGCTATCGACCGTACCGGCCACACCTTGGGCTTCGATCCAGTCACCGATGCGGAACGGGCGGAACAGCAGGATCAACACGCCACCGGCGAAGTTCGCCAGGCTGCCTTGCAAGGCCAGGCCAATCGCCAGGCCGGCGGCACCAATGGCGGCGACGAACGAAGTGGTTTCCACGCCGATCATCGAAGCGACGCTGACGATCAACAATATCTTCAGAATGATGTTGGCCAGGGTACTGATGAACCCTTGCAGCGCCAGGTCGGCATTACGCAGGGCCAGCAGCGCACCCAGTTTCTGCGTCACTTTGTTGATCAACCACCAGCCGATGGCCAGGGTGATGACCGCCAGCAGCACGCGGCTGCCGTACTCCATGATCATGGGGATCCAGGTCTGGGAAGCCTTGACCAGGTTGTCCACTTCAGCATTCAAGTCCATCTCTCTCTCCTTATTCCTGTTGCACGCGGCATTGTGGCGAGGGCGCTTGCTCCCGCTGGCTGCGCAGCAGCCCCTTATAGGTGGGCGCTTCGCACCCAAGCGGGAGCAAGCTCCCTCGCCACAGGGTCTTAATACAACTGAAGTATCAGTCGCGGAAGTTATTGAATTGCAGGGGCATGCCGAATTCTTTGCCGCGCAAGGCCGCAATGGCTTCCTGCAAGTCGTCACGTTTCTTGCCGGTGACCCGCACCTGCTCGCCCTGGATGGCGGCTTGCACCTTGAGCTTGGCGTCCTTGATATGAGCGACGATCTTCTTCGCCAGCTCCTTGTCGATGCCTTCCTTGAGCACCGCCTCCTGCTTCATCAGCTTGCCCGAGGCATAGGCGTCCTTGACCTCGAGGCACTGCACATCGATCTTGCGCTTGACCAGTGCCAGCTTGAGGATCTCGATCATCGCCTCGAGCTGGAACTCGGCCTCGGCGGTCAGGTTCACGGTCAGGTCTTTTTCCTTGAACTCGAAACTGCCCTTGCCCTTGAGGTCATAACGACGGTCGAGTTCCTTGACGGCGTTTTCAACCGCGTTGGTGACTTCGTGTTTGTCCAGTTCGGATACCACGTCGAATGACGGCATGTAGTGTTCTCCAAATAAAAAGGCGCGCCAGTATCAACGGCGCGCGCTTGGCTTGTGGTTAAAATCGGGCTCATTATAACGGCTCTTTTCCTGCCGACACTGCGAGCCCTCAGATGCCTGCGCCAATCCGAGTAAAAAACTGATGTCGACCACCTGGCATGTCCTCGGGGCCGGCAGTCTCGGCACGTTGTGGGCCACGCGCCTGGCCCGGGCCGGGTTACCGGTGCGGCTGGTGCTGCGCAACGAAGCGCGCTTGCAGGCCTACCGCAGCGTCGCAGGCCTGACACTGGTGGAACAAGGCCAGGCGCAATGCTACCCGGTGCCGGGCGAAACGGCGGACAGCCCGGAGCCGATCAGGCGCCTGCTGCTGGCTTGCAAGGCCTACGACGCGCAAGCGGCGGTGACCTCGGTGGCCCACCGCCTGGACGCAGAATCGGAACTGATCCTGTTGCAGAACGGCCTCGGCAGCCAGGACGCAGTGGCCAATTGTGTGCCCCAGGCTCGTTGCATCAGCGCCTCCAGCACCGAAGGCGCGTTCCGCGACGGTGACTGGCGCGTCGTGTACGCCGGCCACGGCTACACCTGGTTGGGCGACCCGGCTCACCCGGTGGCACCGTTCTGGTTGGACGACCTGGCCGCCGCCGGCATCCCCCACGAATGGAGCGCCGACATCCTCACCCGCCTCTGGCGCAAGCTGGCACTCAACTGTGCAATCAATCCACTGACCGTGCTGCATCACTGCAAGAACGGCGGCCTGCTGGAACACCACTGCGAAGTGGCGACCCTGTGCGCGGAGCTCACGGATGTGCTCGAACGGTGCGGCCAGCCCGCGGCGGCCGAGGATCTGCAGCCGGAGGTCGAACGGGTGATCCAGGCCACGGCCGCCAATTACTCCTCGATGTACCAGGATGTGGCCAATCGGCGTCGTACCGAAATCAGCTATTTGCTCGGTTACGCCTGCAAGGTTGCCCAGCGCCATGAGCTGACCGTGCCGCACCTGGAACAACTGCGCCAGCGACTGATTGCCCACTTGGACAACCTCGGATTGCCCAGCGACTGAGCAGCGGCTACGCTGGCCCTCGTGTTCCTTCTTAGCGACGAGTCTGATGCCATTGCGCCAGCGCCTTGAAAACCTCCCGGTCGGCCAGAAACTGTTGGCCGCCCTGCTGGTGTTGTTGACCACTGTCCTGCTGGTGGCCAACCTGACCTTTATCAGCGCCGCCTACTACATCTCCCAGGAAAGCATGGCGCCCCAGGCCCTGCAGACCATTGGCCGACTGATCGCCAACCCGAGCCTGATCTCTGACGCCCTGCAATCGCCACAAAGTGCCCAGCGCCTGCTCGACGAGCTCAACAGCTATGCACCGCTGCGGGCGGCGGCGCTGTACGACGGCCAGGGCGATCGCCTGGCACAGCTGCAACAGGGCGAAAAGCTCAAGCTGCCGGACCATTTCCGCAACATACAGGCCTGGCAAGCGAGCGAGTTCCGCAGCAACCAGGTCATTACCCTGCCCCGCCCCGGCACGACGCCTGGCCATCTGTTGCTGGTGGCCAGCAGCGAATTGCCGACCGCGTTCTACACCGGCACCCTGACCGCCAGCCTCGGCATCCTGATTTTCAGCGTGTTGCTGTGGCTGATCATTGCCCAACAGATCAAACGCCTGATCACCCAGCCAATTCATCAACTCGAAGAACTGTCGCGCCAGGTCACCCGCGAGGAGAACTATGCCCTGCGCGCCGCACGGGGCAACCACGATGAGATCGGCAGCCTGGCCGAAGCATTCAATACCATGCTCTCGCGAATCGAAGCCCGGGAGCAGCAACTCAAGCGCGCGCGGGACGACTCCCAGGCCGCCTATGACCAGGCCCAGGGCCTGGCGGAAGAAACCCGGCATACCAATCGCAAGCTGGAGCTGGAAGTCCAGGTGCGCAGCAAGATCGAGAAAAAACTCACGGGCTTCCAGAATTACCTCAACAGCATCATCGACTCCATGCCGTCGGCCCTGATCGCCCTCGACGAGCAACTCTACGTCACCCAATGGAACCAGGAAGCCAGCGCCCTCTCCGGCACACGACTGGACGAGGCCCTGAACCAACCGATCTTCCTCGCCTTCGAACCGCTCAAGCCGTACCTGCCCCAGCTCAAGCAGACCGTCGAGCAACATACGGTGGCCAAGATCGAACGCGTCACCTGGACCAAGGACGACGAGGCCCGGCATTACGCCCTGACGTTCTATCCGCTGATGGGCGGCGCCGGGCGGGGCGTGGTGATCCGCATCGACGACATCACCCAGCGCCTGTCGCTGGAGGAAATGATGGTGCAATCGGAAAAAATGCTCTCGGTCGGCGGCCTCGCGGCGGGCATGGCCCATGAGATCAACAACCCGCTTGGGGCGATCCTGCACAACGTGCAGAACATCCGCCGTCGCCTGTCACCGGAACTGCCCAAGAACCTTGAACAGGCCGAACAATTGGGTATCGAGTTGCAGGAGGTCAATCGTTACCTCCAGGGCCGGGAAATCCCACAATTGCTCGACGGCATCCAGCAGGCGGGCGCCCGGGCGGCGAAAATCGTCACCCACATGCTCAGCTTCAGCCGACGCAGCACGCGGCAGATGGCGCCCTGCGACCTGCCGGCGCTGATCGACCAGGCGGTGGAAATCGCCGGTAATGACTTCGACCTGGCGATCGGCTTCGACTTCAAGGGCCAGGCGATCATCCGTCAGTTCGACCCGAACCTGGGCCCGGTGCCCGGCACGGCCAACGAACTGGAACAGGTGCTGCTCAACCTGCTGAAAAACGCCGCCCAGGCGATCCACCAACGCCAGGACGACAGCGAACCCGGGCGCATTATCCTGCGTACGCGGTTGAATCCGCCGTGGGCGGAAATCCAGGTCGAGGACAATGGCATCGGCATGAGCGAGAACGTGCGCAAGCGCACCTTCGAACCCTTCTTCACCACCAAGGAGATCGGCCAGGGCACAGGCCTTGGGCTGTCGGTCTCGTATTTCATCATCACCAACAACCACAAGGGCCAGATGGAAGTGCAGTCGGCGCCAGGCCAAGGCACCTGCTTCACCTTGCGCCTGCCCCTGACGGGCCCCTCGATGGTGGCGCAGGAAAACAAACCACTGGAGCGTTGAACATGGGCTTTCGCCTGTCGAAGATTTACACCCGCACCGGCGACAAAGGTGAAACCGGGTTGGGCGATGGCCGCCGCGTGGCAAAGGACCACCCACGGGTCGAGGCCATCGGCGAAGTGGACACGCTGAACAGCCAGTTGGGCTTGTTGCTGGCCGGGCTCGCCGCCGAAACGGCCCGGTACCCGGCGCTGAAGGAAGTCAGCGACGTGCTGGAGCCTTGTCAGCATCGATTGTTCGACCTGGGCGGTGAGCTGGCGATGCCGGCCTACCAAGCCTTGAACGTGGCGGAAATCGAGCGGCTGGAAGCGGCGATCGATGTGTGGAATGAGGAACTGGGGCCACTGGAAAACTTCATCCTGCCCGGTGGCTCGACACTGATCGCCCAGGCCCACGTCTGTCGCAGCCTGGCCCGCAGCGCCGAGCGGCGTTGCCAGCAATTGAACGCGGTGGAGCCGCTGGCGGGGCCGGGGTTAGCCTACATCAATCGGTTGTCGGACTTGTTGTTCGTGGCGGCGCGGGTCATTGCCCGGCGGCAGGGAGTGGCGGAGGTGCTTTGGGAAGCGGCGGCCAAGCCTGGGGCTGAATCGTTCTTGAGGCCGCCATCGCGAGCAAGCTCGCTCCCACACGGGATCTCCCTGTGGGAGCGAGCTTGCTCGCGATAGCATCAGCAGCCACACGGCAGAATCATGCCTCAGGCCAAAACGCCCGAATCCCCGCCACACCCTGGGCCCCAGCTTCCCAGGCTTTTTGCCGCTCGCCAGGCCCGACCCCGCCCAACAGATAGACCGGCCGGTTGAAGCCTTCGATCAACCGCGCCGCCTCTTCCCAGCCCAACGGCTGTGCATCGGGATGGGTCTGGGTCGGCTGCACCGGCGAAAGCGTGACGAAGTCCACGTCCATTCGCTGTGCCAGGGACAGCTCCTCGGCGTTATGGCAGGAAGCCGCCAGCCAGCGGTCCTTGCCGAACGGTCGACCGGCCGCGGCATGCTTGCGCAGTTGCGCGGCGGTAATGTGCCAGCCAGCGGAAGGAAAATCCCCCAGCCATTCGAACGGCCCCTTGAGCATCAGTTGGGCCTTGCCGGCACACAACCCCGCCGCATCCACCGCCAGGTCGCGGTATTGCGGATCGTAGCCGTTGGGCGCGCGTAGCTGGACCAACTTGATTCCGCCGGCAATCGCCTTCTGCATGCCGCGCAGCAAGGCCGGCGTCTCAAGGCCTTCCGGGGTGATCAGGTATTCACCCGGCAAACGGGCCGCCGCGACGATGGGCTGATTGGCCGCCGGGAACTCATGGTTCGTCAGGTCGCGGGCCGTCACCCAGGCCAACGGCTGCCCTTCGGCGCCATGGGGCTCGCCGGTGAACGCCGAGACTTCCCAGACATCCAGCAACACCTGCTTGTCCGGGTAATCGTGACGCACCTTGATCAACGGCCGGGCGGCGTCGACGACAACGCCCAGTTCTTCGTGAAGTTCACGGGCCAGGGCGGTTTCGACGGATTCCCCGGCCTCGACCTTGCCGCCAGGAAACTCCCACAGACCGCCCTGGTGCTGGGTGTCGGCCCGTCGGGCGATCAGGATTTTGCCGGCGGCATCGCGGATGACCGCTGCCGCCACATGGACTCGTTTCACCGCGCAGTGTCCTCCAGGCCAGCCTGTTGCCACGCCTTGAACGCTGGCCATTGATATAGGGTTTCGACGTAGGCCTCATCGACCTCGGACAGTTTCACCTGATAAGTGCGCAAGCGCACGGCAACAGGGGCAAAAAACGCGTCGGCCAGGCTGACACGGCCAAACAGGTAGGGACCGGCCTCGGTCGCCGCGGCACGGCATTCGGCCCACAGCGCCAGCATCCGCTCGATTTCCACTTGGACATCGGCCGGCATGGGCGACAGCGGTGCATCGCGCAGCAGGTCGAACGGCATGTGGCTGCGGATGGCGAAAAACCCGCTGTGCATTTGCGCACAGGCCGAGCGTGCCTGGGCCCGGGCGGCCACATCCTTGGGCCAGAGACCGGCCTGCGGGAACTGTTCGGCCAGGTACTCGGCAATCGCCAGGGAATCAGCGATCACGCCGAATTCAGTCTTGAGCAAGGGGACCTTGGCCGTGGCCGAATACTTGAGCAGCTTTTCGCGGGTGTCGGGCTGGTCGAGCCTGACCAGCTCTTCGGTGTACTTCGCGCCGGTCAGCGCCAGGGCCAGCGCGCCGCGCAGGGACCAGGAAGAAATGCGTTGGTCGCCAATGATCAGGTGCAGGCTCATGTCTGGATTCCTTTCTTGTGATTTTGTAGGGGCTGTACTGGCGCCATCGCGAGCAAGCTCGCTCCCACAGGGATTTGCGGGCAATACCCTGTGGGAGCGAGCTTGCTCGCGATGGCAGCAACTCGGTCCCGAACCGGTTAAGTCCGGTACTCAGCGTTGATCTTGACGTACTCGTGGGACAGGTCGGTGGTCCAGATGGTTTCGCTGCAGTCACCCCGTCCCAACTCGATACGGATGGTGATTTCTTCCTGCTGCATCACCGCCGCGCCCTGGGCTTCAGTGTAAGTGGCAGCACGAGCGCCTTGGCTGGCGATGCAGACTTCGCCGAGGAACACGTCGATCTTGCTCACGTCCAGCTCAGGCACGCCGGCCCGGCCCACGGCGGCGAGGATGCGGCCCCAGTTCGGGTCGGAGGCGAACAGTGCGGTCTTGATCAGCGGCGAGTGAGCCACGGTATAGCCCACATCCAGGCATTCCTGGTGATTGCCCCCGCCATTGACCTGCACGGTCACGAACTTGGTCGCGCCTTCGCCGTCCCGGACGATGGCCTGGGCCACTTCCATGCATACGTCGAACACGGCCTGCTTCAGGGCCTCGAACAGCGGGCCGCTGGCCTCGGTGATCTGCGGCAGGTTGGCCTGGCCGGTGGCGATCAGCATGCAGCAGTCGTTGGTGGAGGTGTCGCCGTCGATGGTGATGCGGTTGAACGACTTGTTGGCCCCGTCGAGCATCAGGTCTTGCAGCACCTGGCGCGAGACCTTGGCGTCGGTGGCGATGTAGCCGAGCATGGTCGCCATGTTCGGCCGGATCATGCCAGCGCCTTTGCTGATGCCGGTGACGGTGATGGTCACGCCGTCATGCTGGAACTGACGGCTCGCGCCCTTGGGCAGGGTGTCGGTGGTCATGATGCCGGTGGCGGCGGCGGCCCAGTTGTTTTCCGACAGGTCGTCGAGGGCGGCTTGCAGTGCGCCTTCGATCTTCTCGACCGGCAGCGGTTCGCCGATTACGCCGGTGGAATATGGCAGCACCTGGCTGGCGTCGACGCCGGTCAATTCCGCCAGCTTGGCGCAGGTGCGCTCGGCGGCGGCCAGGCCTGGCGCGCCGGTGCCGGCGTTGGCGTTACCGGTGTTGGTCAACAGGTAACGCACCGGCCCCTGCACGCGTTGCTTGGCCAGGATGACCGGCGCGGCGCAAAAGGCGTTGAGGGTGAACACACCCGCCACCGTCGAGCCTTCGGCGCAACGCATGACCACGACGTCCTTGCGCCCGGGGCGCTTGATGCCCGCCGAGGCAATACCGAGTTCAAAACCGGCAACCGGGTGCAACGTGGGCAACGGACCAAGACCAACAGCCATGAATGCGCTCCTAATTCAGATGTATATCGACGCCGTCCTCATTGGGACGGCGAATCAAAATGGCAAAACGCCGCGACGGATAGCATCCGGTCGCGGCGCGGGTGGTTCAGCGTTGAGACGGGTTTATTGGATCTGCCCGTGGCAATGCTTGTATTTCTTGCCCGAACCGCAATAGCACAGTTCGTTGCGGCCCAGCTTCTGCTCGTTGCGCACCGGTGCGGTCGCCAGGGCGACATCCACATCGACGCCCTCTTCGGCGACCACTTCCAGGCCAGGGGCTTCGGCGTGTTCGAACTGCATGCGCGCAGCCAGGGCTTCGGCCTCCTGACGCAGGCGGGCTTCTTCCTCGGCCGGGTCTTCGCGGCGAACCTGTACGTGGGACAACACACGGATCGAGTCGCGCTTGATCGAATCGAGCAGCTCGGAGAACAGCGTGTAGGACTCGCGCTTGTACTCCTGCTTCGGGTTCTTCTGGGCGTAACCACGCAAATGGATACCGTGGCGCAGGTGGTCCATGGTCGACAGGTGGTCTTTCCACAAATCGTCCAGTACCCGCAGCACAATCTGCTTCTCGAAGGAGCGCAGTGCCTCGGCGCCCGCCTGGTCTTCCTTCTCGTTGTAGGCAGCGATCAGTTCGGCCAGCAGTTTTTCACGCAGGGTTTCTTCGTACAGGTGATCGTCTTCGTCGAGCCATTGCTGGATCGGCAATGCCACGCCGAAATCGCTCTGCAAGGCGGCTTCCAGGCCGGCGACGTCCCACTGTTCCGGCAGCGACTGCGGCGGGATGTGGGCGCTGACGGTGGCGTTGAGCACGTCCTGGCGGAAATCGGCGATGGTTTCGCCAATGTTGTCGGCGGCCAACAAACTGTTACGCATGTGATAGATCACTTTACGCTGTTCGTTGTTGACGTCGTCGAACTCGAGCAATTGCTTGCGGATATCGAAGTTGCGGCCTTCGACCTTGCGCTGGGCCTTCTCGATGGCGTTGGTCACCATACGGTGCTCGATCGCCTCGCCGGGCTGCATGCCCAGGGCCTTCATGAAGTTCTTCACCCGGTCAGAGGCGAAGATGCGCATCAGGCTGTCTTCCAGGGACAGGTAGAAACGGCTGGAGCCGGCATCGCCCTGGCGACCGGCACGGCCACGCAGCTGGTTGTCGATACGACGGGATTCGTGACGCTCGGAAGCGATCACCTGCAAACCGCCGGACTCGAGCACCTGCTGGTGACGCTTCTGCCAGTCGGCCTTGATCTGCGCGATCTGCTCGGGGGTCGGGCCTTCCAGGCTGGCGACTTCCACTTCCCAGTTGCCGCCCAGCAGGATGTCGGTACCACGACCGGCCATGTTGGTGGCGATGGTCAGCGCACCCGGGCGACCGGCCTGGGCGATGATCTCGGCTTCCTTCTCGTGGAACTTGGCGTTGAGGACCTTGTGCTCGATGCCTTCCTTGTTGAGCAAGGCGGACATGTGCTCGGAGGTCTCGATGGTGGCGGTACCGACCAGGATCGGACGGCCCTGGGCCATGCCTTCCTTGATGTCGTTGATGATCGCCGCGTACTTCTCTTCGGCGGTCAGGAACACCAGGTCGTTGTAGTCCTTGCGGGCCAGTGGCTTGTTCGGCGGGATCACCACCACTTGCAGGCCGTAGATCTGGTGGAATTCGAACGCCTCGGTGTCGGCGGTACCGGTCATGCCGGACAGCTTGTTGTACAGGCGGAAGTAGTTCTGGAAGGTGGTCGAGGCCAGGGTCTGGCTCTCGGCCTGGATGTTCAGGCCTTCCTTGGCTTCGATGGCCTGGTGCAGGCCTTCGGACAGGCGACGACCCGGCATGGTACGGCCGGTGTGCTCGTCCACCAGCACGACCTGGCCATCCTGGACGATGTACTCGACGTTGCGATGGAACAGCTTGTGGGCACGCAGGCCGGCATAGACGTGGGTCAGCAGGCCCAGGTTATGGGCCGAGTAGAGGCTCTCGCCTTCGGCCAGCAAGCCGACGCGGGTGAGCATTTCCTCGATGAACTGGTGGCCGGCTTCGTTGAGTTCGACCTGGCGGGTCTTCTCGTCGATGGTGTAGTGCCCGGGCTGGGTCACTTCGCCTTCGACTTCCTCGACGTGCAGCTTGAGCTGCGGGATCAGCTTGTTGATCTCGATGTACAGCTTGGAGCTGTCCTCGGCCTGACCGGAAATGATCAGCGGGGTACGGGCTTCGTCGATGAGGATGGAGTCGACTTCGTCGATCACGGCAAAGTTGAGTTCACGCTGGAATTTTTCTTCCATGCTGAACGCCATGTTGTCGCGCAGGTAGTCGAACCCGAATTCGTTGTTGGTGCCGTAGGTGATGTCGGCGGCATAGGCGGCGCGCTTCTCTTCCGGCGGCTGGAACGGCGTGACGACGCCGACGGTCAGGCCGAGGAATTCGTAGAGCGGGCGCATCCAGTTGGCGTCGCGGCGGGCCAGGTAGTCGTTGACCGTCACCACGTGCACGCCCTTGCCGGACAATGCGTTGAGGTACACGCCCAGGGTCGCCACGAGGGTCTTGCCCTCACCGGTACGCATTTCGGCGATCTTGCCTTCGTGCAAGGTCATGCCGCCGATCAACTGAACGTCGAAGTGGCGCATGCCCATGATCCGCTTGCCGGCTTCACGGGCGACCGCAAAGGCTTCGGGCAGGAGCTGATCAAGGGTTTCCCCCTTGGCGATGCGGTCCTTGAATTCGGCAGTCTTGGCGCGTAACTGATCGTCCGAAAGGGCCACCATTTGCTCTTCGAAGGCATTGACAGTCTGTACCGTCTTGAGCATGCGCTTGACTTCACGCTCGTTCTTGCTTCCAAAAAGTTTCTTTAACAAAGGCGCAAACATATCGGCAGGATCTTCCACACTAAAGGGATGGAGGGCGGCCCCATGAGTCGCCCGTGCAGCCCTCATGGCCGCATGCGAACGAGCATTCTACCCGGAAACGATGGAGAGGAAAGTGGCGTTATTCCACGATGCTGGCACAGCGCTGTGACGGGGCCACCCTAAAATAAGGGCTTTTGCGCGAACTTCAACCCACAAAGCGCAGAAGTTACTCACTGATTGTGTAGCCAAAAGCCGCTGGGCGAGAGGGTCGAGGCGCGTCCGGCGCTTTCTGCTACCATGGCGCCTCTGTCACTTGCGGTATTCATTCATGGCCTTCCGCCCTCTTCCAGCCAAGGCGCCCGCCGTTCTGCTGCGCGAAGCCAAGCCGCTGAAAGCCATCTTCGGCCACGCCAAACGCCTGGGCCACTTGCAGCGCCTGCTGGACAGCCAGTTGCAACCGGCCGCGCGCGAGCATTGCCACGTGGCGTCCTGGCGCGAAGGCAGCCTGCTGTTGATCGTCACCGACGGCCACTGGGCCACGCGCCTGCGCTACCAGCAAAAACGCCTGCTGCGCCAACTCCAGGCGTTCGAAGAATTCGCCAACCTGACGCGGATCCTGTTCAAGGTGCAGCCACCCACCGTCCAGGTCGGCGCCAAGGGCCACACGCTGGATCTGTCCACCGACGCCGCGGCAACCATCCAGGCCACCGCCGACGGCATCACCGATCCCAACCTGCGGGCGGCGCTGGAGCGCTTGGCGGCACATGCGCGGCCCAAGGATTGAGATTTTCGGCGCCGGCTAGATAGCAATCGCGAGCAAGCTCGCTCCCACAGTGGACCTGCAGCGCCCACCTCTTTCGTGTACGACACCATCCCTTGTGGGAGCGAGCTTGCTCGCGATTGCGGCAGGTCAGCCGGTACACTTTTCGCCTGCCAAACCGCCTTCGCGAGCAAGCTCGCTCCCACAGTGGATCTGCAGCGGCCACCTATTTCGCGTACGACACCAATCCCTTGTGGGAGCGAGCTTGCTCGCGAAGGGGCAACTCGGTCTCGACTACCGGCGCCGCTTGCTGCCCCCCAGCAACGACCCCATCAACCCGCGCACCAATTGCCGGCCCAGTTGATTGGCCGCCTGGCGCATCGCCGATTTGAGCGCCTGGCCGGCTGCCGTGCCGAGGAACTCGCCGGCCTTTTCGGTGAAGCTGGGTTCTTCGTCCGCGGACTTGCCCGGCACCGCGTCGGCCTGGGGCTCCAGCCCCTTGCGTCCCATCAGCACTTCGTAGGCCGATTCGCGATCAATGGGCTTGTCGTAGCGCCCCTGCAACGACGAACTGGCGATCAACCCGGCACGCTCGGCCTCGCTCAGCGGCCCGATGCGCGATTGCGGGGGCGCCACCAGCACGCGCTGGACCATTTCCGGCGTGCCTTTTTCCTGCAAGGTGCCCACCAGGGCTTCACCGATGCCCAGCTCGGTCAGCACCGCCAGGGCATCGAACTGCGGGTTGGGCCGGAAACCGTCGGCCACCGCCCGCAGGGATTTCTGTTCCTTGGCCGTGAAGGCCCGCAAGCCGTGCTGGATACGCAACCCTAACTGAGCGAGCACATCGTCCGGCAAGTCACCCGGCGACTGGGTCACGAAATACACCCCCACGCCCTTGGAACGGATCAGCCGCACCACTTGCTCCAGGCGCTCCTGCAAAGCCTTGGGCGTACCGGCAAAGAGCAAGTGCGCCTCATCGAAGAACAGCGCCAGCAGCGGCTTGTCCGCATCGCCGCGCTCGGGCAACTGTTCGAACAGCTCGGCCAGCAGCCACAGCAGGAACGTCGCGTAGACCTTCGGCGCTTCGTGGACCAGGCGGCTGGCGTCGAGCAAGTGGATGCGGCCACGGCCATCGCTGGCCGGTTGCAGGATGTCTTCGAGCTGCAACGCCGGTTCGCCGAACAACGCGTCCGCGCCCTGCTGCTCCAAAGTGGACAGGCGCCGCAGCAGCGCCTGACTGGAGCCAGTGGTCATCAGCGCCGCGTCGTCCCCCAGCAGCTCGGGGTTGTCCTTGAGATGATTGAGCAGCGCCTTCAGGTCCTTGAGGTCCAGCAGCAACAGGCCTTCACGGTCGGCCACCTTGAACGCGGCGTAGAGCGCCGACTGCTGGCTGTCCGTGAGTTCCAGCAGGCTGCCGATCAACAACGGGCCCATTTCACTCAGGGTGGTGCGCAGTGGATGCCCGGACTGGCCGTGGATATCCCACAAGGTCACCGGATAAGCCTGGGGCTTGTGGTTGAGCCAGGGCATGCCGGCGATGCGCTCGGCGATCTTGCCCTGGGGGTTGCCGGCAGCACCCAGGCCGCACAGGTCACCCTTGATATCCGCCGCGAACACCGCCACGCCGGCATCGCTGAACATTTCGGCCAGGCGCTGCAAGGTGACGGTCTTGCCGGTCCCGGTGGCGCCCGCCACCAGGCCATGACGGTTCGCCAGGCGCATGGCCTGGGCGATGGGCTGGCCGCTGAGGTCGGCACCGATAACGAGTTGCGATGAGTCAGGCATGTGGTCACCCGTGTGTTTGCGATATGACGCCATTTTGCACGCTTATATAAAAGCATGCCT
The DNA here is from genome assembly GCF_017351395.1 of Pseudomonas sp. FW305-28. NCBI lineage: Bacteria > Pseudomonadati > Pseudomonadota > Gammaproteobacteria > Pseudomonadales > Pseudomonadaceae > Pseudomonas > Pseudomonas sp. FW305-28. Next base: position 39,322 of record NZ_JACNDD010000004.1, on the reverse strand, counting down.
GGCGCATTGAGGCCCTGGCAGCAGGAATAATAGCTGCGAACCTGGGCAGGCCCTATCGCGAGCAAGCTCGCTCCCACATGGGATCTGTGCCCCGCCCCAAATCTCTGTGGGAGCGAGCTTGCTCGCGATGAGGCCCTGTCAAACCCCGCAATACTCCACTGGCAGCGCACCCGCCCCACAACCCCAACCGAACATCTATTCTTCATAAAGGTCAACACAGGAGAACACAGACCGGAGGGACGTTCATCGTGCATATAGCGGACATAACCATGTTCTACGCCCCCGCCAGCGGAGGCGTGCGCACTTATCTGGATGCCAAGCACCGGCGCCTGGGCGATCGGCCCGGTATTCGCCACAGCCTGTTGATCCCCGGCGCGCATTTGAGCGAGCACGACGGAATCTACAAGGTGCCAGCCCCTGCGCTGCCGTTCGGCAAGGGCTATCGCTTCCCCCTTCGCCTGGCGCCCTGGCGCAATGTCCTGCGCGATCTGCAACCGGATCTGATCGAGGTCGGCGATCCGTACCTCACCGCCTGGGCCGCATTGGATGCCCGCCGTCAGCTCGACGTACCCGTCATCGGTTTCTATCACTCCGACCTGCCGCTGCTGGTGAGCAACCGCATGGGCAACTGGTTCACCCCCAATATCGAAGCCTATGTCAGCAAGTTGTACGGCAATTTCGACCGGGTCCTGGCGCCAAGCCAGGTCATGGCCGACAAGCTGACCGGCCTGGGGGTCAAGAACGTCTATGTGCAACCCTTGGGCGTTGACCTGCAAACCTTCACCCCCGCCGCCCGCGACCCGGGACTGCGGGCCGAGCTGGGTATCGCCGAAGACACGCGCCTGCTGATTTTCGCCGGTCGCGGCTCCAAGGAAAAAAACCTGCCGGTGCTGCTCAAGTGCATGAAACGCCTGGGCGAGCGCTATCACCTGCTGTTGGTGGGCTCATCGATGCCCGCCGTGGTGCCGGACAACGTCACGGTGGTCGACGAATTCTGCCCGGCGCCGCAAGTCGCCCGGCTCATGGCCAGCGCCGATGCCCTGGTGCACGCCGGCGACCAGGAGACCTTCGGCCTGGTGATCCTCGAAGCCATGGCCAGCGGCATTCCCGTGGTGGCGGTGGCGGCCGGGGCTTTCACCGAAATCGTCCACGAGGACTGCGGCCTGCTGTGCACGCCCAACAATCCGCAGGCCATGGCCAATGCCGTGCGGCAACTGTTCAGCGAAGGCTGCCAACGCCGTGGCCTGCTGGCGCGCCGGCATGTGGAGCGTCATTACGCCTGGGACACCGTGGTCAACAGTTTGCTGGGGCACTATTACGCCGTGCTCGGCGAACAAATGCCGTTGCTGGCCAATGGTTGAGGCGAGGACCGTGTCGATGAGTTCTTCGCCCAGCGTGCTCTTGGTGTTGCACGACGTGGCACCGCAAACCTGGCCTGACTACCAGCCCTTCGTCGAAGCCGTGGATGCCCTCGGCCAGGTGCCGATGACCTGGCTGGTGGTGCCGGACTTTCACCGTACCAATGCCTTGGAAGCTCACCCCGACTTTCGCCGCCTGCTCGACCGCCGGGTCGAGCGCGGCGACGAGTTGGTGCTGCATGGCTACTACCATTGCGACGACGGCCCTGTCGCCCGCCACCCCAAGGAGTGGTTTATGCGCCGGGTCTATACCCATGAGGGGGAGTTCTACAACCTGTCCGAGGCCGCCGCCCTCGCCCGCCTGCGCGCCGGGATCGACACCTTTGAGCGCTACCATTGGCCCCTGGAAGGTTTCGTCGCCCCGGCCTGGCTGATGAGCGAAGGCACGCGCCAGGCCTTGCGCCAGTTACCGCTGAGCTACACCAGTGACACCCAACACCTCTATCGCCTGCCCGACTTCAGCACCATCGACGCGCCGGGCCTGGTCTGGAGTGCCCGCAGTGCCTGGCGCCGTGGCCTGTCGAAGGTTATCAGCGACCAGCGTGAACAGCGCTGGCGCCAGGCCCCGGTGATTCGCCTGGGCCTGCACCCGGTGGACATGCGCCACGGGTTTTCCCGGGACTATTGGCTGCGCACCCTCGAACGCCTGCTCAACGACGGTCGCGTGCCGATGACCAAGGTCGGCTGGCTGGCAACCCAGGGGCTGCAGGCCCGCAGCGCCGCATGAAACGGCTGATCTGGCTGGGTGCCGCCCTGCTCACCGCGCTGTTGGTGCCGCTGCTGGTCGGCGGCGGGGAAATGTGGTCGCGGCTGCAGCGCTTTCCCCTGTCCCTGCTGCTGACCATGCTCGGCATGATCGTGCTGTGCTGGGGCTTGAATTCCGTGCGCCTGCGCCTGCTGCTGGGTGAATACCGTGGGCGCATCGGCGGGTGGAAAAGCATGGGCGTGGTGATGTCCACCGAGTTCGCCATGTGCGCGACGCCCGGAGGCAGTGGCGGCCCACTGACGCTGATGGCCCTGCTGGCGCGCAACGGTGTACGCCCGGCCCATGGCAGCGCGGTGTTCGCCATGGATCAACTGAGCGACTTGCTGTTCTTCCTCTGCGCCTTGGTGGGCATTCTGTTCTACGCGCTGTTCCAGAACCTCAGCCAGCGCCTGGAATGGATGCTGGCGTTGAGCGCGATTTCGTTGTTTGGCGGGCTGTTCGGCTGCGTGCTGGTGGCCCGATATCACCGTCGGCTGATTCTGCTGGGCGCTCGTGTGCTGCGGCACTTGCGGGTAAAGACCGCCACCCGCCGACGCTGGGGCCGCAAGATCCTGAACTTCCTCGCGGCCTTCACCGACACCTTGAAATTGCCACGACAGACGCTGTTCCAGGTCTTCGGCCTGACCTGCCTGCATTGGGCGCTGCGCTACAGCGTGTTGTACCTGGCATTGAAGGGGCTGGGTGCGGACCTGCAGTGGGCCTGGAGTTTCCTGATCCAGATGCTGTCCTTGAGCGCGGGACAGTTCAGCCTGCTGCCGGGCGGTGCCGGGGCGGCCGAGCTGACTTCGGCGGCGCTGTTGGCCCCCATGGTGGGCAAGTCCACCGCAGCGGCGGCGATCCTGATCTGGCGGGCGGTGACCTACTACTTTTATTTGGTGGCCGGTGGGCCGGTGTTCTTCCTGATGGTCGGGCGGCCGTTGATCAAGAAGCTGATCAGGCTCAGGCAAGCCTGACCGGTCACGGCGTCTGTTCGGGCTCGTCCTGGGGATGCAATTGCTCCCACAGTTGCGCGGCATCGGGAAACTCGGTGCCATCCTCCGGGCTCAACGCGTCGGGGTCATAGCGGCTGAGGCAGCCCTCGCCCAGGGTGGCTGGCGCCTTGGAGGTGGCTTTGTCCAATGGATCGGTCATGACGAACCTCATGAAAAAAGGCCTGGCGATCGCTCGTCCAGGCCCTTGGCAGTGTAGTCAGAAGACCACGGTCTTGTTGCCGTGCACCAGCACCCGGTCTTCCAGGTGATAACGCAGGCCCCGGGCCAATACCATCTTCTCTACGTCACGGCCGAAACGCACCATGTCTTCGATGCTGTCGCTGTGGCTGACACGCACCACGTCCTGCTCGATGATCGGGCCGGCATCCAGCTCTTCGGTCACGTAGTGACAGGTGGCGCCAATCAGCTTCACACCGCGCATCGACGCCTGGTGGTACGGCTTGGCCCCGACGAACGACGGCAGGAAACTGTGGTGGATGTTGATGACCTTGTGGGCGTACTCGCTGCACAAGGCCGGCGGCAGGATCTGCATGTAGCGGGCCAATACCACCACCTCGGCGTCGTGCTGCTTGACCAGTCGCGAGACCTCGGCGAACGCCGGATGCTTGTCTTGCGGGTCGACCGGCACGTGGTAGTACGGGATGCCGTGCCATTCCACCATGCTGCGCAAGTCATCATGGTTGGAAATCACACAGGCGATGTCGCAATCGAGTTCATCGCTGTGCCAGCGGTGCAGCAGGTCAGCCAGGCAATGAGACTCGCGGCTGGCCATCAGCACCACGCGTTTTTTCTGCGCGGTGTCGGTGATACGCCAGTCCATCGAGAACTCTTCGGCAATGGGGGCGAACGCTTCACGAAAGGCTTCAATGCCGAAGGGCAGAGAGTCGGCACGAATCTCGTGACGCATGAAAAACCAACCGCTTTGATTGTCCGAGTGATGGCTCGCTTCGGTGATCCAGCCGTTATGGGACGCCAGAAAGTTACTGACTTTAGCAACGATGCCGACGCGGTCCGGGCAAGCAATCACCAGACGAAAAGTGCGCATTAGGGGAACTCCAGAACTTCGCAAAGGCGGCCATTCTAGCCATTGCGCAGCAAAACTGCAGTATCGATGACACGCCGCATCCTGGACGACAGCCCCAAGCCATGGCCGGCACGGCTCGGGAAAGCAGATTATATGTGAACAGATGTGAAGACACTGTCGCGGCATTTAACTGCAACAGGCGTTTTTGTGGCGCAGCACTAATTAATTAAATAAAACACCGGTTAAATGTTTACTTGATGAAACTGTCTGATTACTATTGTCGCACTGTCTCCTTGTCACCCGCGTCCTACATAAGGTAGTCCACATGTCCTTGATCAATGAATACCGCGCCACAGAAGAAGCCATCAAAGAACTGCAAGCTCGCCTGAAAAACCTGTCGCAAGACGACAAACTGCAAACCGAGCTTGAATTCGAAGGCAAACTGCGCACGCTGATGGGCGAGTACTCCAAGTCGCTGCGCGACATCATTGCCCTGCTGGATCCAGAAGCCAAGTCGAGCAAAGCTCCACGTGGCGCCGTGAAAACTACCGGCACCAAGCGCGCTCGCAAAGTTAAGCAATACAAGAACCCGCACAACGGCGAAGTCATCGAAACCAAAGGTGGCAACCACAAGACTCTGAAAGAGTGGAAAGCCAAGTGGGGCGGTGACGTGGTAGAAGGCTGGGCAACCCTGCTGGGCTAAGCCTCACCGCGGCGCAAGCTTCTTTGCGAACAAAAAACGCCAGTGATTACTGGCGTTTTTTATGCCTGTTATCTTTTCATTTCATTGCGATTCAAGGCTTAAACGTTTGCGCAATTGCTGGCTGTAGCCCTGCCACTCCACGAGTACTTCTCGCTGCATCGACGTAGACTGGGCCAGCCACTCTCCCATCGCCTCATCAAAACTTTGCAAGGTATTAGGCGCGCCCCATTCCGGGGCGGACAGACGTTGTTGACAGAAAACTCTCCAGCGCCCTTGCTCTTCGGGATTCAAGGTGTCTGGAAAGTTGCGTGCCCGATATCGGAACAATAGTTCCGGCAGACGCTCATCATCGAAAGGCCATTGCGCTTGCGCCAATTGCGCCGGGTCCGCCATGCGCACTTGTTCACATAAACGCCGATCGCGATCGCCCAAGAAGCCCGCGTATAACTGTTGCTCGGGATCCTCGCTGGCGGTGAAATCCTCGCGGCCATAAATAGCCTGAAGTTTATCCTGCCAAACTTTCTGCGCGTCAGTTAGCCGCAATGCGCGCTGTTGATAGCTCTCCATGTCCAGCTCCAGCCGCTGCTGGTCCTCGACGCGCAGCACCGACAACGGCGCGACCACCGGGCATTTGTTGATATGGATAAGCTTGAGCGGCACCGGCAACTCACCTTCGAGCAGTTCTTCACGGCGGGTATACAAACGCTGGCGCAGGGTTTCGGCATCATGGTCCAACAGGCCCTGGGGGTCCAGGTGCAGGTCGCAGACGATCAGGGCGTTGCGGTTTTTCGGGTGCCAGGCCAACGGCAATACCACGCCGATGTAGTTGCGCGCCGCCGAGAAGCGACCGGAAATATGCACCATCGGCTGCAGCAGGCGGATCTGGTCCATCACCTTCTGCTTGCTGCGCAACTGGAACAGCCAGTCGTAGAGCCGCGGCTGCTGCTGACGGACCAGGCGAGCCAGGGCGATGGTCGCGCGTACGTCCGACAACGCATCGTGGGCCTGGCCATGATCGATGCCATTGGCGGCGGTCAGGCGTTCGAGCTTGAGGCTGACGCGACCGTCCTCCTGCGGCCAGACAATGCCTTGCGGGCGCAGCGCATAGGCCGCGCGCACCAGGTCGATCAAGTCCCAGCGGCTGTTGCCGCCCTGCCACTCCCGTGCGTACGGGTCGAAGAAATTCCGATAGAGGCTGTAGCGGGTCATTTCATCGTCGAAACGCAGGGTGTTGTAGCCGGCGCCACAGGTACCGGGCGCGGCCAGGTGCCCGTGGACACGGGTCATGAAATCGGCTTCGCTCAAGCCTTTTTCGGCCAGGCATGTCGGGGTGATGCCGGTAATCGCACAGGCCGCCGGATGCGGCAGGATGTCATCGCTGGGCCGGCAATACAGATTCACCGGTTCGTCGATTTCATTGAGCTCGAAATCGGTACGGATACCCGCCACCTGCAAGGGCCGGTCGCAACGCGGGTTGATGCCGGTGGTTTCGTAGTCGTACCAGAAGATGGAAGTCACGGGCTGTTCCTGAACTGAAGACTGGCGAAGTCTAGGCGCTCGAACCCGCCCTGGGCCAGCGGTGGTGTAACTTTTGAATTTCTTCACAAAATCCATGTACACCACAGACCTTATGTGGGAGCCGAGCTTGCTCGCGATGACGGCGGCACGTTCAACATCGATGCAACCAGACCCACCGCAATCGCGAGCAAGCTCGGCTCCCACAGGGATTTGGGTGAGCACACAAATCCATGAACATGGCTGATCCATCAAATGACCTGCACGGCCATATCGTTTGCCTACACAAAGGCTGCTAGCATCGCAGCCCATAGACCCTTCGAACCGGCCCCACCACTCAGGTTGCCCATGCTCGAGACACCAGCACTGCAAAGGAACGCGACGCTGCCCGCGCCCCTGGACACGCGTTATCAGGTGGAAACGCCGGAGGGCATCGACCTGCCACTGCGCCCGGCGGGGCTGATGCCCCGTGCAATCGCCTTCGCCATCGACTTGGGCATACGCGGCTTGGTCCTGGGTATTTTTTTCCTGGTCCTGGCGTTTTTCGGCGAGCTGGGGCTCGGCCTGGGGTCCATCCTGCTGTTTGTCGTCAGTTGGTGGTACATGGTGCTGTTCGAGGTACTCAACCAGGGGCGTTCTCCCGGCAAGCAGATCATGGGGCTGCGCGTGGTGCAGGACGATGGCCGGCCCATCGGCTGGTCGGCGTCGTTGATCCGTAACCTGCTGCGTTTCGTCGACATGCTGCCCTTCGGCTACACCTTTGGGGCCATCTGCTGCCTGCAGCATCCGGCGTTCAAGCGCCTGGGCGATCTCGCGGCCGGTACGCTGGTGGTCTATCGCGAACAACCGGTCAAACGCCCCGCATTGCCCATGGCCCCGCCGATACGCGCGCCTTTCACCCTGAACCTGCATGAGCAACGCGCCGTGCTGGGCTTCGCCGAACGCCAGGCAGAACTGTCCCAGGCGCGGGTCAACGAACTGGCCGCGATCCTGGCCACGCCACTGAACGTCCAGGTGCCGAACGCCACCGCCGAACTCAATGGCATCGCCCGCGGCCTGCTGGGGCCGACATGAAGCAAAGCCTGTTCGAAAGCCGCCACCAAGGAGAATGGGAGCAACTGGCCCAGCAACTCGATCAATTGGAGCGCAGCCGCAACGTGCCCCAGAGCGGTGACTTCCCTGCCGCCTACCGACGGCTTTGCCATCACCTGGCATTGGCCCAGGCCCGGGGCTACAGCAGCTTGCTGGTCGACACCCTGCAACAACTGGCGCTGCGCGGTCACCAGCAACTCTACCGGGATCGCAGCCGACCATCGGCCAGCCTTTCGGCCTTTATCCTGGTCGGTTTCCCTCGACTGGTGCGTGAACAATGGCGCTTCGTGCTGGCCGCCAGCCTGATGTTCCTGGGCAGTCTGGTCGGCATCGGGCTGCTGGTCTATCTGTTCCCGGAACTGGTCTACAGCGTGCTGGGCGCCGACGAAATCAGCCAGATCCGCAGCATGTATGACCCGGCCTCCGGGCACCTGGGGCGCTCGGTCGAACGGGCCGCCAGCGAAGACTGGGTCATGTTCGGTTACTACATCATGCACAACATCGGCATTGCCTTTCAGACGTTCGCCAGTGGCTTGATGTTTGGGCTGGGGAGTGCGTTCTTCCTGTTTTTCAATGGCCTGACCATAGGCGCGGTGGCCGGGCACCTGACGCAGATCGGCTCGGGCACAACGTTCTGGTCGTTCGTGATCGGCCACGGCGCTTTCGAACTCACCGCCATCGCCCTGGCCGGAGCCGCGGGCCTGCAACTGGGCTGGGCGTTGATCGCCCCGGGACGCCTGACCCGTGGCGAGGCCTTGCGGCTTGCGGCGGGTAAAAGCGTGCTGATGATCGGCGGCGTGATGCTATTCCTGCTCATCGCCGCGTTCATCGAGGCCTACTGGTCTTCCAGCGCGGTAACGCCCGCCACCAAATACACCGTGGGCGCCTTGTTGTGGCTGTTGGTCATCAGCTATCTGTCGCTTGCCGGACGGGCCCGCCATGCGCCTGAGTGATGCCACCGTCGTCATCCGCCCGCGCACCACCTGGGAAGCCATGGACCTTGGCGTATTGATGAGCCAGCAGCATCGACGCTTGCTGATGACCAGTTGGGCGATCATCACGCTGCCGGTGTACCTGTTGCTGACCTTGCTGCTGTGGGACTCACCGTCCCTGGTGGTGATGCTGTTCTGGTGGTTGAAACCGGCCTTTGACCGTCTGCCGCTGTACATCCTGTCCAAGGCGCTGTTTGGCGAAACCCCCACCTTGAAACAGGCCTTGCGCCAATGGCCGGCGCTGCTCAAGCCCCAGTTGCTGGCCAGCCTGACCTGGCGCCGACTGAGCCTGAGCCGCAGCTTCCTGCTGCCGGTGGTGCAACTCGAAGGGCTAACCGGTGAAGCACGGGAGCAACGCAAACGGGTATTGCTGCAACGCAACCGCGGCGCGGCGCAATGGTTGACCATCATCGGCATGCACCTGGAAACCGCCCTGTGGTTCGGCCTGATGGCCCTGTTCTATCTGTTCGTGCCGCAACAAGTCGAACTGCAATGGGACTGGGAAATGCTGGTATCAGCGGCCGACCAAAACTGGTTGTGGTTCGAACACCTGGTCAACTTCCTCTACCCGCTGCTGCTGATCTTGTGGGAGCCGGTGTACGTCGCCTGCGGCTTCAGCCTTTACCTGAACCGGCGCACGATCCTCGAAGCGTGGGACATCGAACTGGTGTTCCGGCGCCTGCGCCAGCGCCTGAGCGGCGTGGCCCCGGCATTGTTGCTGCTGGCCCTGATGATGCTGCCGCTGGCCCCCCCAGCGTGGGCCGACGAGGAGCCCAACGCCCCCGACAGCCCGCGGCTGCTCAACCAGCCCCTCACCAGCGAAGCCTCCCGGGACGGCATCAAGGCGATCCTCGACGCCCCGCCGTTCAAGAACCCGCAGACCGTCACCCGTTATCGTTTCGGCGAAGAAACCGCCGAACCCAGCGACGAGACCGAGGCCAAACCGAGCTGGCTCAAGGCCCTGTTCAAATGGCTCGGCGGCCAACGCTTCGACATCGCCGCCGCGCTGATCCAGGTCGCGCTGTGGGCCTGCCTGGTGGGTGCGATCGTCTGGCTTGCCTGGCACTACCGGGAACGCCTCAAAGCCCTGGTCAATCGGCGACCGACGCAACGCCTGCCCGTGGAGCGAGCGGCACCGGCACACATGTTCGGCCTGGATATTCGTGAAGAAAGCCTGCCGACCGACGTCGCCGCCAGCGTCGAACAGCTGTGGGCCACGCAACCCCGTGAAGCCTTGGGCCTGCTGTACCGGGCATTGCTCAGCCGATTGCACCATGACTTCAAGATCCCCTTGAAACCGTCCGACACCGAAGGCCAGGTGCTGCAACGCGTCGAACAGCTCGAGCAGGACAACCTGCTGGGCTTCAGCAAAAGCCTGACCCTGCATTGGCAGAACATTGCCTATGGGCATCGCCCGCCGCCGCTCCACCTGCAACAGGAACTGTGTGACGGCTGGCGCGGGTTGTTCGGGCCGGGAGCGTCTCGATGAGCCGGCACGCGGGGTGGCTGATCGGCGCCGTGCTGGCCGCCGTGGTGTGCGCATTCGGTTTCTATCTCTACACCCAGGCCGTGCCCTATGAAGAGGTCGTCGAGCACGGTCCCTCTCCAGAAGTACAGGCCAACCCTTACCTGGCCGCCGAACTGTTCCTGCGCCAGCGGGGGATCAACGTCGAGCACGCCAACAGCCTGGAGGTGCTGCCCACCCTGGAGCCACGCCAGCACAGCCTGCTGTTGCTGGGCGAGCGCACCCACATGACGCCACGGGAAGTCGAACAGTTGATGAACTGGACCCGGGCCGGCGGACGCCTGGTCTTTGTGGCCGAAGCCTTGTGGGACAAGAGCACCGGCAGCAGCGGCGACCTGCTGCTCGACCGCGTGCGCCTGCGCCAACTCCTGAGCGAAGACCTCAAGGAGCCCGCGCCCGAACTGATCAAGGACCGTTACCCGGAACTGACCAAGCTCTACCTTGAAGACGAAGAAGCGCCAGCGTATGCCGGTTTCGACACCGACTTCCACCTCGAAGACCCGCACAACCTGGCCCAGGCCTGGGCCAACAGCGCGTTGTCGACCCACATGATGCAATTGAAGCTCGGCCTCGGCTCGATCACCGTGATCACCGACGCCGAGCTGTGGAAGAACGACGCCATCGACCAGTACGATAACGCCTGGCTGCTCTGGTATTTGAGCGCCGACACGGACGTCACCCTGCTGTTCAACACCGACCACGACACCTTGCTGACCCTGTTGCTGCGCTACTTCCCCCAGGCGCTGGTGGCACTGCTGGCCTTGGTTGCCCTGTGGTTCTGGCGTTCGGCGGTGCGCCACGGCCCGCTGCAACCACCGGCCTCCCAGGCCCGGCGCCAACTGGAAGAACACGTACAGGCCAGCGCCGGTTTCCACCTGCGCCACAACGGCCAGCAGCACCTGTTGCACGCCTTGCAACAAGACGTGCTGCGCCGGGCCCGCCATCTTCACCCAGGCTTCGAACAACTGGCCGTCGCCGAACAATGGCAGGTCCTCGCCCGCCTGACCCGGCAACCCACGCGGGCCATCAGCCAGGCCTTGAGCCCACGACCGAAACAGCGTATGTCCAGCGCAGAGTTCTGCCGCCAGGTCGCCCATTTGCAAACCCTCAGGAATGCCTTATGACTGAACAGAACGAACCTATCGACAGCCAGGCCCACGCCGCCCAACAGCGCCAGCGCGCCATTCAGTTGGCCCAGGCGATCCGCACCGAGCTGCGCAAGGCGGTGGTTGGTCAGGCCAGCGTGATCGACGATGTGCTCACGGCGCTGATCGCCGGCGGCCACGTGCTGCTCGAAGGCGTTCCCGGGCTGGGCAAGACGTTGCTGGTGCGCGCCTTGGCTCGCTGTTTCAACGGCGAGTTCGCGCGCATCCAGTTCACCCCCGACCTGATGCCCAGCGACGTCACCGGGCACGCGGTGTATGACTTGCAGACCGAGCAGTTCAAGCTGCGCAAGGGCCCGGTGTTCACCAACCTGTTGCTGGCCGACGAGATCAACCGCGCACCGGCCAAGACCCAGGCCGCGCTGCTCGAAGCCATGCAGGAACGCCAGGTCACCCTCGAAGGCCGCGCCCTGCCCATCAGCCAGCCATTCATGGTACTCGCCACCCAGAACCCCATCGAACAGGAAGGCACCTACCCGCTGCCGGAAGCCGAGCTCGACCGCTTCATGCTCAAGGTGCGCATGGACTACCCGGACGCCGACCAGGAGCTGGACATGGTGCGCCAGGTCAGCCGCTCGACCCGTGCCGACATGCTTGACGTGCAGCCGCTGCGCATGGTGCTGCAAGCCAAGGACGTGCAAGCGTTGCAACGCATCGCCAGCGACCTGCCGATGGACGACCAGGTGCTCGACTACGCCGTGCGCCTGGCCCGCACCACCCGCAGTTGGCCGGGCCTGACCCTCGGCGCCGGGCCCCGTGCTTCAATTGCGCTGGTCCGTTGCGCCCGGGCCCGGGCATTGTTGCGCGGCGGCGAGTTCGTGGTGCCGGACGACATCAAGGGCTGCGCCCTGGCCGTACTGCGCCATCGGGTACGGCTGGCGCCGGAACTGGACATCGAAGGGCTGTCGGTGGACCAGGTGCTGGGGCAACTGCTCGATCAAGTGCCGGCGCCGCGGTTGTGAATGCGCATTTCGTGATGGAGAGACTCATTGTGGCGAGGGGATTTATGTGGGAGCAAGGCTTGCCCGCGATGGAGGCGACGCGTCCTCGCAGAAATCGAGGCGCCTGTTTCGCGAGCAAGCTTTGCTCCCACATAAATCCCATCGCCACAAAAGCTCGCTTTGCATTTCTCCCAAAGGGCATGTGTCGATGAAACCCTCGCGCCTGCTCTTGATCTGGCTCGCGGTGCTGCTGGCCCTCGGCATTGTGCTGGGTGCGCTGCGGGCACTCGGCGTGACGGTGCCAGCGACGCTGCTGTCGATCAACTGGGGTTTGCTGCTGGCCGTGCTGGCCCTTGCACTGTTCGACGCAGTGCGCGTCCGGCGCCTGCCCTCGCCCCGGCTGCAACGGCAAATGCCCGGGAGCCTGGCCCTGGGTCGCTGGGGTGACGTGCGGTTGGACATCAGCCATGACTTTGTCCAACCACTGCACGTGCAGCTTTTCGATCATGTACCCGACGGCCTGGACTTCGAAAACCTGCCCCTGTCCGTCGAGCTGCAACCCGGCCAACGCAGCCAGGTCGGCTACCGCCTGCGCCCGCTCAAACGCGGTCACTTCACCTTCGTCCAGTGCGAAACCAACCTGCCAAGCCCGCTGGGCCTGTGGACCGACAAACGCCTGCTGGAGGCCGTCGACCACACCCGTGTCTACCCAGACTTCGCCAGGCTCTACGACGGTCAACTGCTGGCGGTGGACAATTGGCTCAGCCAACTCGGCATCCGCCAGCGTCAACGCCGTGGCCAAGGGCAGGAATTCCATCAACTGCGGGAGTTTCGCGAAGGCGACAGCCTGCGCCAGATCGACTGGAAAGCCACTGCCCGCCACCGCACACCGATTGCCCGGGAATACGAAGACGAGCGCGACCAGCAGATCATCTTCATGCTCGACTGCGGCCGGCGCATGCGCAGCCAGGACGGCGAGCTGGCGCACTTCGACCACGCCCTCAACGCGTGCCTGTTGCTCAGCTACACCGCCCTGCGCCAGGGCGATGCCGTGGGCCTGAGCACGTTCGCCAGCGAACAAAGCCGCTACCTGGCCCCGGTCAAAGGCACCGGCCAGCTCAACGTCCTGCTCAACACCGTGTACGACCTCGACAGCAGCCAACGCCCCGCCGACTACCAGGCCGCCGTCACCGAACTGCTGGCCCGGCAAAAACGCCGGGCCCTGGTGGTGCTGGTGACCAACCTGCGGGATGAAGACGATGCGCAACTGCTCGCCGCCGTGAAACGGCTGGGGCAACAACATCGGGTGCTGGTGGCCAGCCTGCGGGAAGAAGCCCTCGACCGCTTGCGCCAGGCGCCGGTGCAAAGCCTGCCTGAAGCCTTGGCTTATTGCGGGACGGTGGATTATTTGAACGCCCGGGCCGAGCTGCATAAGCAGCTGGCCGCCCATGGCGTACCCACCCTGGATTCACGCCCTAGTGAGTTGGGGGCGGAGCTGGTGACCCAATACCTGGCCTGGAAAAAGGCCGGGACCGCCTAGGTCCTACAGCGAGCCTGCGAAGCTCCAGCTGACTACAGCGCCTTGCGCAACGGACTACAGATCCGCCAGAATCCGCCGGCTTGTGCACCTTGGCCTTGCCCCGTAACTTGATTCGCGTCGCTGATATCCAGCGATCGGGTTTAGTCGCCCGGGAGGTATAACGAAGTGCATCAGTGTCATCCAATCGGGTTCCCCTATCCCCGTACTTAATGGTGGCTGTGCGCAGGGCGCCCTCGGGCGCGCCGGTTCTTTCGTTATCCTCCCGGTCGACTAACCTGCGTCCAGCCGCCACCCTCGTTTAGTCGCGAGTAGGTGGCAGCCCAATTAATGGATAACGAATCATGATTAAACCAACTCCGAATCCACCTCATACCGGCTCGCAGCCCCCCCACGAAACCCTCGACCCCGGAAAGCTCGACGAAGCGGCTCAAAGAGCCCTGGACTACTACCTCAAGCCCAACAACGGCCAGCCCGACCAGAAAACCGCCAAACACCTGGACTACTTCATCGTCGCCCCCGACGCCGACCCCGAAGGCATGCTCGCCCACACCTACGAAACCTTCTGCTCGGTGAGCACGCTGATCCTGGATTTATCCGAAGACCTGGAAGGCGCCCCGCGCAACCTGGCCCTGGCGATTCACCAGATGGGCGAGATGGGGGTGTTGTTGCTAGAGCGGATGCTGGATAACGAAGCGAAGGTTCAGCGCTGACTGACAGAACCAGAGAATGATAACGGACCTGTGGGAGCGGGCTTGCTCGCGAAGGCGATGGATCAGCGGGCACAAGGCTGATTGAAGCAACCCCGCCCCACAGGCGCTGTCGACTATCTCAGACCTTTCTCACGTAGGGCGAACGAAGTTCACATTGACCTCACCGGTCATATTGACATCATGTTCCTTAGGCCTGTCGTATATCCAATTGAAATATATCGTGCCGGAGCGTCCATTCGCCGCCACAGAACGGGTCTCTGCGAAGGCGTGCCACTCACCATCTTGTATGCCACTACCCGTTAATTCGTCCCATCCGGTATTTCCTTGTGGAAGCGAAGCGAGCCCCACCTTAAGGTTGCCGGAGTTTCGATTATTCTTGTATGCGCGGTACCGTTTTGTATCCACAGACAATCGATCGCCATTAGCAGACCAGCTGTACTGCACTTCGAGATCCGCCCAGCAACCATATTCTGGGTGGGTTGCGCGTATTACGACGGTGTTACCCATGATTGATTACCTCCACGCTTAAAGGAGCGTTCCGGTTGACAGATTTCTTGATTACAGTAAGCGGCAGGGCTCTCGGTTCACACCTGTAGGACCTGACAGTGTCGACAAGCGGCGGGGGCGGGGATGTTGCTGTAGACGCTGCTGGATAACGAAGCGAAGGTTCAGCGCTGAAGGCCGAATGATCTGTAGGAAACAGGAAGCCCTGTGGGAGCGAGCTTGCTCGCGATAGCGGTGGATCAGCTTGCAGCCATGTTGGATGTACCGCCGTCATCGCGAGAAAGCTCGCTCCTACAAAGTCGGTAGCCCGTAACGCTCAAGCCGATTCCGGCAACGGATAGAAACTGAAATATTGCCGCAACGCATTGACCAGTTGCCCGTACTCCGGCGGCGCCCACGTCAGGCTGAAGCCGGCGTCGAAATGCATCGGCGTCACGTCTTCCTGGCACCACAGGCACCTGGCTTTCAACTTGATGTTTTGCTGTGGCCCTTCATCCGCGGGGATTTTCAGGTGCAGGTCAAAATCCGCACCGACCATCAGCGGAAGCTGGCTGATCAGCATCAGCCCATTTTCAGAAACATTGCCCAAAAAACCGATAGGCCTGTCGTTGATACCGTTAAACACTTTGAGGAAATACGGCAACTGATGCCGTTCGATTCGGCGTTCCTTGTACATGTTTTGTATCGCTTTCTTAGCGGCCACATACCGGGCCTACCGATCACTTCGGAACGAACCCAAGCGAGCCCGCTCTCCCCAATCCCGGTGCCAGACGCTACCAATCGCCTTGGGCCTACTTCTGCCGGTCTCAGGTGCTTCTAAAAGTAGAGATCTAGCTCTAACTACGACTTGTACAAATATAGCCCAAGGTGGGGTGACAACCAGCCCCATGTATTAATTTTAATAAACACGGCGGGCAGAGGGAGGGTGGCCAGGATTGCGCCTGGCCACAGGAGGAAGGGTCAAGAAGCTGGACGGATGGCCGAGGCGCTGCGGGTCGGGTAGTGGCCCAGGCTCTGCAGGGTTTCCAGACGCGCGCGGGCGCGGAACGCGTATTCGCTGTTAGGGTATTGGGTGATGATGAACTGGTAGGTCTGCGCCGCATCGATAAACAGCTTCTGCCGCTCCAGGCACTGGCCGCGCAGCATCGACACTTCCGGCTGCATGTAGCGGCGGGCACGGCTGGCGCGGTCGACCTGGGACAACTCGAGCATGACCTGCTCGCAATTGCCACGGTCATAGGCCTTGTAGGCCAGGTTCATGTGGTGGTTCATCGACCAACGGGTGCAGCCCGTGACGCTCAGGGCCAGGGCAACAAAAAGCACGAATCGCATGGGAGGTTCTCCTGTCTTGAGCCCTGTATCGACCTGGCTGGGAAAATCTTCAGCCTGAAAATGAACCGGACGCTGTCCCTCTGGCAAGAAGAATGATGAGCTATAGGATGGGAATGAAGGCCTGTGGGAGCAAGGCTTGCCCGCGATGGCGTACTCGAGATCGCCATCGCGAGCAAGCTGTGCTCCCACAGGTCATTCCACCGCAGTTCATCCAAGGCGTGAAAATTTTCAAGAATGTTCATTTCGAAAAACAAACGAAAAAGTAGTGCACATGAACAATGACTACACCCAAAGAGCATAGTAGCCTTCGCTGGCGCTTGAACTTGAGGAGTCTTGCATGTCCGTCCGTCGCACCAAAATCGTCGCTACCCTTGGCCCGGCCAGTAATTCGCCGGAAGTTCTCGAACAGCTGATTCTGGCTGGCCTGGACGTTGCCCGTCTGAATTTCTCCCACGGCACCCCCGAAGAACACAAGGCGCGTGCCAAGCTGGTGCGCGACCTCGCCGCCAAGCACGGCCGCTTCGTCGCCCTGCTGGGTGACCTGCAAGGCCCGAAGATCCGTATCGCCAAATTCGCCAACAAGCGCATCGAGCTGAAGATTGGTGACAAATTCACCTTCTCCACCAGCCATCCGCTGACCGAAGGCAACCAGCAGGTGGTCGGCATCGACTATCCGGACCTGGTCAAGGATTGCGGCGTGGGCGACGAGCTGCTGCTCGACGACGGCCGTGTGGTGATGCGCGTCGAAACCGCCACCGCCACCGAACTGAACTGCATCGTGACCATCGGCGGCCCGCTGTCGGACCACAAAGGCATCAACCGTCGCGGCGGTGGCCTGACGGCGCCGGCCTTGACCGAAAAAGACAAGGCCGACATCAAGCTGGCCGCGGAAATGGAAGTCGACTACCTCGCCGTGTCCTTCCCCCGTGACGCCGCCGATATGGAATACGCCCGTCAACTGCGCGACGAAGCCGGCGGTACTGCCTGGCTGGTGGCCAAGATCGAACGCGCCGAAGCCGTGGCCGACGACGAAACCCTCGATGGCCTGATCAAGGCGTCCGACGCCGTGATGGTGGCCCGTGGTGACCTGGGTGTGGAAATCGGCGACGCCGAGCTGGTGGGCATCCAGAAAAAAATCATTCTGCACGCACGCCGCCACAACAAGGCCGTGATCGTCGCGACCCAGATGATGGAGTCGATGATCCAGAACCCGATGCCGACCCGCGCCGAAGTGTCCGACGTAGCCAACGCCGTGCTCGACTACACCGACGCCGTGATGCTCTCGGCCGAAAGCGCCGCCGGCCTCTACCCGCTCGAAGCGGTGCAAGCCATGGCGCGTATCTGCATCGGCGCTGAAAAGCACCCGACCAGCAAGACCTCCAGCCACCGCATCGGCAAGACCTTCGAGCGCTGCGACGAAAGCATCGCCCTGGCGACGATGTACACCGCCAACCACTTCCCGGGCGTGAAGGCGATCATCGCCCTGACCGAAAGTGGCTACACGCCGCTGATCATGTCGCGCATCCGCTCCTCGGTGCCGATCTACGCGTTCTCCCCGCACCGCGAAACCCAGGCCCGCGCCGCCATGTTCCGTGGCGTCTACACCGTGCCGTTCGACCCGGCCGCCCTGCAACCGGGCGAAGTCAGCCAGGCGGCGGTGGATGAGCTGGTCAAGCGCGGCGTCGTGCAGACCGGTGACTGGGTCATCCTGACCAAGGGCGACAGCTACCACACCATCGGCGGCACCAACGGGATGAAAATCCTGCATGTTGGCGACCCGATGGTCTGAGTGACCGAGCGCTGAAAAACAAAAGCCCCGCCATGTGAATGGCGGGGCTTTTTGGTTTTTGCCTTGAAGCCTGTGCTGGCTGGGCTGGCCCCATCGCGAGCAAGCTCGCTCCCACAGAGTGTTCATGCCCCCCCTGTGGGAGCGAGCTTGCTCGCGATGGGGCCAGCCCAGGCGCTCCAGAATTCAATGCCTGTTGATAAACCCCGACAACGCCGCCACCGCTTCCGGCGAGCGCAAGCGTTGGGTGAACAGCTTGCCCTCTTCTTCAATCACCTTGCGCAACAGTTCCCGGTCCGGCGCCCTCATCAGTTGCTTGCTGATGCGCACCGCGTCAGGCGGCAGCGATTCGAAGCGCAGCGCCACCTCCCGCGCCTTGGCCAATGCCGCTTCGCCGCTGTCCAGCGCCTCGGTGGCAATGCCCCACGCAACCGCTTGTTCGCCACTGAAGCCCTCCCCCAACAG
The DNA here is from genome assembly GCF_017351395.1 of Pseudomonas sp. FW305-28. NCBI lineage: Bacteria > Pseudomonadati > Pseudomonadota > Gammaproteobacteria > Pseudomonadales > Pseudomonadaceae > Pseudomonas > Pseudomonas sp. FW305-28. Next base: position 20,854 of record NZ_JACNDD010000004.1, on the reverse strand, counting down.
CAACAATTGCGCCGCCCTGGCCTGGCCCAGCAGCCGCGGCAGGATCAGGCTGGAACCGAATTCCGGGCACAGCCCCAGGTTGACGAATGGCATGCGCAGCCGCGCGTCTCGGCTGACGTAGACCAGGTCGCAATGCAGCAGCAACGTGGTGCCGATGCCCACCGCCGGTCCGGCCACGGCGGCGATCACCGGTTTGCGGCAATCGAGCAGGCTGAGCATGAACTGGAATACCGGGTTATCGAGGTCGTTCGGTGGCTGTTCGAGGATGTCGACGATGTCGTTGCCGGCAGTGAAGCAGTCACTGGAACCGCTGAGCAGCACCGCGCGAATCTGCGGGTCGCTGTCCGCCATCGCCAGGGCTTGGGCCAATTGACCGTACATGGCCCGGGTCAGGGCGTTTTTCTTGTCCGGGCGGTTCAAGCGCACGGTCAGCAGGCCACGTTGACGGTCGAGCAACAGGGTTTCGGTCATGATCGGTCTCGCGTCTGGAAATCAGCGCTCAACCACGGGGCAGGAAGACGTCGGCCAGCAGTTGATTGCGCGGCAAGCCAGCCAGGTACAAACGCTTGGCAAAGGCCTCGACCCGGTCGGGATGGCCGCAGAGTAAGGCCTGGGTTTGCCGGGAAACAAGCCGCAGTTGCGCCAAGGCGGACGGCGCCTCGGCCGCGGTCAGCAGCTCCACCGAGAGGTTTTCATGCTTGGCCGCCAGCGCCGCCAGGGGTTTGGCCAGGTAATGCCCGGCCGTATCATGGGCCACGTGAATAAGGCGAATCGCGCCTTGGTGATGCTGGCGCAAGGCTTCGCGCAGGAGGCCGAACAACGGTGCCAGACCCGTGCCGGCGGCAAGCAGCCACAGGGGTCTGGCGTGCCAGTCGGGGTCATAGTGCAAGGCGCCGCCACGCAGTTCGCCCAGGCGGATCGGGTCGCCGGCCTTCATCTGCCGGGCCGCGTCGATGAACAGGCCGGGCTCGCGACAATCGAGGTGGAACTCCAGGAAGCGGTCTTCTTCGGGCAGGCTCGCCAGGGAATACGGCCGGGCCACCTCGCCGGCCCACAGCACCAGGTGCTGCCCGGCCCGATACCGCAGCGGCCGCTCGGGGGTGACACGCAGACGCAGCACCTCGCCGCCCAGCCAATCCACCGCCATCACCTGGGCCGCCTGGCCGTCGCGTTGCGGGTCGAAGGTGTGGATCCGCACATCCTCGACCACCTGGCATTGGCAGGCCAGCCGCCAACCCTGGTCGCGCTGCGTCGGGCTCAAGGCGTCGGGGCGGCTGTCGCGCACATCGCCCCCCACGCACTGCACCAGGCAGGCGTGGCAGCTCCCGGCGCGGCAACTGTAGGGCACCGCCACGCCAGCGCCGTTCAAGGCGTCCAGCAGGTTACTGCCTGCCGCCACCGTCCATTGCCGGCCGGCGACTGTCAGTTCAGGCATCGACGTTCTCCCAGGCGGCGGCGCAACGATTGCGGCCGTCTCGCTTGGCACGGTACAGGGCCTGGTCGGCACGCTGCAACGCGTTGTCCAGGTCATCGCCCATTTCCAGCATGGTCATGCCCGCCGACAGGCTGAGGGCGCCGACCTGCAGGCCGATCAGCTCGACTTCAGTGAACGCCAGCCGCAGCCGCTCGCAACAGGCCGTCAGGCGATGGGGGTCGCAAGCGGGCAGCAGCATGACGAATTCCTCGCCGCCGTAACGGGCCAGTACATCGCCCTCGCGCAGGCACGCCGTGGCGACCGCGGCAAACGCCTGCAGCACCTGGTCGCCCGCGGCATGGCCATGCAGGTCGTTGATGCGCTTGAAATGGTCGAGGTCGATCAGGGCCAGGCCATGGGCGACGCCAGGCCTGAGGGTGTTGAGTTCGCGGGAGGCCAGGCGCAGGAAGTGCCGGCGATTGAACAGCCCGGTCAGTTCATCGGTGGCCACCAGGTCTTCGAGCTGGCGCATCATCCCGCGCAAGGTGTCCTGGTGCGCCTGCAAGGCAAACCGCCGCTGGCGCATGCGCTGGCGTGAGGTCTGGACATAGCGGGCGTAAAACACCAGCCACACCAGCACGAGAAACAGCACGGCCACCTGCAACCCGGCCAGGGTGGGATCGGGAAGCCTGAAGAAGTAACCGTCCCAGAGGGTAATCGCGGTGAAGCTGATGAACACCAGCGACGCGCAGCGCACAAAGGCCCGGCGCGACAGGTGGAACAACCCGAACAGCAGGATCAGCACATAAAACACCAGGAACACGCCCCGGGCCTGGTCCAGGTGCGCCATCATCCAGGTCTGCCAGCCCAGGCCGATCAACACCTGCACTTCGGTGAGGCTGGGGTCGGCGAAGCGCAGGTTGCGGTCGGTGATAAACAGCGCGAACAGTCCGGCCTGGCACAGCACCACCAACACGCTGCCGATGATGACACCGCGCAACGAGTCCAAGTAATGCCCACTGAAAAATGCCAGCCACAACAAAACCAGTGCCAGCGCGTACGTCGCGGCCGCCAAAGCGAAGCGTTTCAGCAAAAGACGTTGAATGGCGTTATGGGTCAATCGTTGACTCACCATGGGAAAGGAAACTGACAGGAGGCGTCCTACGCTACAGGCCAGACGCCACTTTAGTGGCGTGTAGGGCAAATGACCATTCAATTCTGGAGCAGAAAAATGGCGTCAAAGCAATGGCCCAATTGACGCATTGTTTACGGCCCGGACATGGAGAGAGTTTGTAGGAGATCCTGTGGGAGCAAGGCTTGCCCGCGATAAAGCTGACGCGGTCCTTGGGGAACCGAGGCGCCTGCATCGCGAGCAAGCTTTGCTCCCACACGCTTTGCGCCCGCCAAATACAAAAGCTGATCCTTTCCAGCCAGGCGCGATATACTGCCGCGCCTTTTTAGCGTCGCGCCAGCATGCCCGGCGTGCCTTATAGAGGTGCCGTCCGTCGACCGATGCACCCAAGCGGCCGGTACCTTATTGAATGTTCCCGTCTTTAGAGAGGAGCGCGACTCATGACCGTGATCAAGCAAGATGACCTGATACAGAGCGTTGCCGACGCCCTGCAGTTCATTTCCTACTACCACCCCGTGGATTTCATCCAGGCGATGCACGAGGCCTACCTGCGCGAAGAATCGCCGGCGGCCCGTGACTCCATGGCGCAGATCCTGATCAACTCGCGCATGTGCGCCACCGGCCATCGGCCGATCTGCCAGGACACCGGTATCGTGACCGTGTTCGTGCGCGTGGGCATGGACGTGCGTTGGGATGGCGCGACCATGAGCCTGGACGACATGATCAACGAGGGCGTGCGTCGCGCCTACAACCTGCCGGAAAACGTCCTGCGCGCTTCCATCCTGGCCGACCCGGCCGGCGCGCGTAAAAACACCAAGGACAACACCCCGGCGGTCATCCACTACTCCATCGTCCCGGGCAACACCGTGGAAGTGGACGTGGCGGCCAAGGGCGGCGGCTCCGAGAACAAGTCGAAGATGGCCATGCTCAACCCGTCCGACTCCATCGTCGACTGGGTGCTGAAAACCGTTCCGACCATGGGCGCCGGCTGGTGCCCACCGGGCATGCTCGGCATCGGCATCGGTGGCACCGCCGAGAAAGCCGCGGTCATGGCCAAGGAAGTCTTGATGGAGTCCATCGACATCCACGAGCTCAAGGCCCGCGGTCCGCAGAACCGTATCGAAGAGATGCGCCTGGAGCTGTTCGAGAAGGTCAACCAACTGGGCATCGGCGCCCAGGGCCTGGGTGGCCTGACCACCGTGCTCGACGTGAAGATCATGGACTACCCGACCCACGCCGCCTCCCTGCCGGTGTGCATGATCCCCAACTGCGCCGCCACCCGCCACGCCCACTTCGTGCTGGACGGCACGGGCCCGGCGTCGCTGGAAGCGCCACCGTTGGACGCCTACCCGGAAATCGTCTGGGAAGCCGGCCCGTCGGCTCGTCGCGTCAACCTCGACACCCTGACGCCAGAAGATGTGCAAAGCTGGAAGCCGGGCGAAACCGTACTGCTCAACGGCAAGATGCTCACCGGCCGCGACGCGGCGCACAAGCGCATGGTCGAGATGCTGAACAAGGGTGAAACCTTGCCGGTGGACCTCAAGGGTCGCTTCATCTATTACGTCGGCCCGGTCGACCCGGTAGGCGATGAAGTCGTCGGCCCAGCCGGCCCGACCACCGCCACGCGGATGGACAAGTTCACCCGCCAGATCCTCGAGCAGACAGGCTTGTTGGGCATGATCGGCAAATCCGAGCGCGGCCCGACCGCTATCGAAGCGATCAAGGACAACAAGGCCGTCTACCTGATGGCCGTCGGCGGCGCCGCTTACCTGGTGGCCCAGGCGATCCGCAAATCCAAGGTCCTGGCGTTCGCCGAACTGGGCATGGAAGCGATCTACGAGTTCGAGGTCAAGGACATGCCGGTGACCGTTGCGGTCGATAGCCAAGGCGAGTCGGTGCACATCACCGGTCCTGCCATCTGGCAGAAGAAGATCAGCGACAGCCTGGCGGTCGAAGTGCAGTAACACTTCAGTGCCATGAACAAGGCCGGTGAGCGACAAGCCCACCGGCCTTTTTTATGTCCATGTCAGTGATGCTCACTACAGGTACCTGTAGTAATCCTGTGGGAGCCGAGCTTGCTCGCGATAACGGCCTGTCAGCCAACATCATCTCTGGATGACTCACTGCCATCGCGAGCAGGCTCGCTCCCACTGTGGCTATCATCGGACACAAATCTTGTGCACGGCACCCATCTACTGTGGGAGCCGAGCTTGCTCGCGATAGCGGCCTGTCAGCCAATATCATCTCTGGATGACTCACCGTCATCGCGAGCAAGCTCAGCTCCCACAGAGCAACCACCATGCTATCGTGCCCGCCCGACTTTCCACTGGTTTACGCCAGCATGCTGCCGACCACCCGTACCTTGCGCCTGTCGTTGTACACCTTGCTGATCCTCGCCGGCGCGGCGGTTGCCGCCACCCTCGCCGTGCGCCACGCCGAACGCGAAGCTTTGAAGGAAGATGCCAGCCGCGCCAGCCAGCAGTTGGCGCTGTACGCCAATTCGTTGCACACCCTGATCGAACGCTACCGCGCCCTGCCCGCCGTGCTGGCGCTGGATCCGGAGTTGCGCTCGGCCCTCAAGGGACCGGTCAGCGCGGCGCAGCAGGCTGCGTTGAATCGCAAGCTCGAACAGATCAATGGCGCCGCCCAGTCATCCACCCTGGAACTGCTCGACCACAGCGGCCTGGCCGTCGCGGCCAGTAACTGGCGCCTGCCCAGCAGCTATGTCGGGCACAACTATGGCTTTCGCCCCTACTTCATCCAGACCCGCACCCAGGGCACCGGGCGGTTTTATGCGGTGGGCGTGACCAGCGGCATCCCGGGGTACTTCCTCTCCAGCGCCGTGACCGGCGACAACGGCGAGTTCCTCGGCGCGATGGTGGTCAAGCTGGAGTTTCCGGAGCTGGAGCGCGAATGGCGCCAGGGCAGCGACACCCTGCTGGTCAGCGATGCCCGGGGCATCATCTTCATTGCCAATCGCCCGGGCTGGCGTTATCGCCACTTGCAGCCGCTGACCGACAGCGACCGCGCCGAGCTCAAGGCCACCCGCCAATACGACAAACAACCGTTGCAAGCCCTGGCCCATGAACCGCTGCGACGCTTCGACGACAACAGCCACCTGGCCCGGGTGGAGGCCCCCGATGGCTCGGCGGATTACCTGTGGGAATCCTTGCCGTTGAGCGCCGAAGGCTGGACCCTGCACTTGCTGCGCCGTCCGCAGATCGCCTTCGAGGACCTGCGCAACGCCGGGCTCGCCGCCGCCGGGTTGTGGCTGGCGCTGGTGTTCCTGTTGCTGTTTCTCAACCAGCGCTGGCGCCTGGCAAAGTTGCGCCAGCGCAGCCGCGAAGAGCTGGAACGGCTGGTGGAGGAGCGGACCCGGGACCTGCGCACCGCCCAGGACGGGCTGGTGCAATCGGCCAAGCTGGCGGCGCTGGGGCAGATGTCGGCGGCCCTGGCTCATGAAATCAACCAACCCTTGACCGCTCAGCGCATGCAATTGGCAACCCTGCGCTTGCTGCTGGATCACGGTCGGGTCGATGACGCCTACAAGGCCCTCAAGCCGGTGGACGACATGCTGACCCGCATGGCCGCCCTCACCGGCCACTTGAAGACGTTCGCCCGCAAAAGCCCCAGCGGCCTGCGCGAACGCCTGGACCTGGCGGCGGTGGTGGACCAGGCGTTGCAACTGCTGGACACGCGCCTGCGGGACGAGCAGGTCAGCACCGTGTTGCACTTGACCCGTCCAGCGTGGGTGCGCGGCGATGCGATCCGCCTCGAACAAGTGTTGATCAACCTGCTGCGCAACGCGCTCGACGCCATGGCCGGCCAACCTCTCAAGCGCCTGGAAGTGCGCCTGGAGGCCGATGATCAATTGTGGCGCCTGACCGTCAGCGACAGCGGCACCGGCATCGCCGAGGAACACCTGGGCCAGGTGTTCGATCCGTTCTTCACCACCAAGCCCGTGGGCGATGGCCTGGGCCTGGGGCTGGCGGTTTCGTTTGCAATCATCCATGAGTCCGGCGGGCGCCTGATCGCGGACAACCACGAGAACGGCGCGGTATTCTGCGTGACCTTGCCCATCGATCAGGAGGCGCAACTGCATGCTTGATTCAGTCATGGTCGTGGATGACGAAGGCAGCATCCGCAGTGCCGTCGAACAATGGTTGAGCCTGTCGGGGTTCCAGGTGCAGCTGTTCAGTCGCGCCGACGAATGCCTGGCGCGGTTGCCGGAGCATTTCCCCGGGGTGATCCTCAGCGACGTGCGCATGCCCGGCCTCAGCGGCCTGGAGCTACTGGCCGAAGTCCGCCGCCGCGACCCGGACCTGCCGGTGATTCTGTTGACCGGCCACGGTGACGTGCCCATGGCCGTGGAGGCCATGCGTGACGGTGCCTACGACTTCCTGGAAAAACCCTTCAGCCCCGAAGCCCTGCTGGGCAGCCTGCGCCGGGCCCTGGACAAGCGCACCCTGGTCCTGGAAAACCGCCGCCTGCATGAACAGGCCGACGCCCGCGCCCGTCTGGATGGCACGCTGCTAGGGGTTTCCCGTGCGCTGCAAAACCTGCGGCGCCAAGTGCTGGACCTGGCGGCACTGCCGGTCAACGTATTGATCCGCGGCGAAACCGGTAGCGGCAAGGAATTGGTCGCTCGCTGCCTGCACGATTTCGGCCCGAGGGCGAGCAAGCCCTTCGTCGCGTTGAACTGCGCAGCCATTCCCGAGGCGCTGTTCGAGGCGGAGTTGTTCGGCCATGAAAGCGGCGCCTTCACCGGCGCCCAGGGCAAGCGCATCGGCAAGCTCGAATACGCCGACGGCGGCACGCTGTTTCTCGATGAAATCGAAAGCATGCCCCTGGCCCAGCAGGTCAAATTGCTGCGGGTGTTGCAGGAACAGAAGCTCGAACGCCTGGGCTCCAACCAGAGCATCGCCGTGGACCTGCGCATCATCGCCGCCACCAAGCCCGACCTGTTGGACGAAGCCCGGGCCGGGCGCTTTCGCGAAGACCTGGCCTATCGCTTGAACATCGCCGAGCTGCGCCTGCCGCCGCTCCGAGAACGGCGCGAGGACATTCCCCTGCTGTTCGAACACTTCACCCACAACGCCGCCGAACGCCTGGGCCGCCCCACCGTGCCCCTGAGCGGCCCGCAGTTGAGCCATCTGCTCAGCCACGACTGGCCGGGCAATGTGCGGGAACTGGCCAACGTCGCCGAGCGCCAGGTGTTGGGGCTGGATCAACTGCCTACCCTGGAGACGGAGCCGGGCCAGTCCCTCGCGGCCCAGCAGGAAGCCTTCGAAGCCCAATGCCTGCGCGCCGCCCTGGCGCGACACAAAGGTGATGTGAAAGCCGTGCTCGAAGAACTGCAACTGCCACGCCGCACCTTCAATGAAAAGATGCAGCGGCATGGGTTGAGCCGGGAGATGTTTTTGTAGATTCACTGAATTTTCTGTGTCTGCCCCGGCCTCATCGCGAGCAAGCTCGGCTCCCACAGGTCATATGTGTGCTCCCACAGGGTCATGTGTATGCAGGTCAAAATGTGGGAGCTGAGCTTGCTCGCGATGAGGCCAGCCCAGACAGAACATCTCCCCCTCGGATAAGCGAATTTCCGCTCACCACCCATCAAAAACAAGCGGATTTCCGCTCACCCAACACCGCAAACCCCTCTAGACCGGCCCTCCAGCGCCTGGCACAGCTCCTGCTATAGCCCTGTCAGGCTGCGTTCCCGCGCGCTCCACAAAAACAATTAAATGAAGGATCCTTCAATGGACAACTCCAACGCCCTGCCCATTGGGTCGGCTGCCGTGCCCGCCCGTGAAAGAACCACCGCCAGTCGGATCAAATCGATCTTCAGCGGCTCGGTCGGCAACATGGTCGAGTGGTATGACTGGTACGTCTACGCCGCGTTCTCGTTGTACTTCGCCAAAGTCTTCTTCCCCAAGGGCGACACCACCGCCCAATTGCTCAACACCGCCGCGATCTTCGCCGTGGGGTTCCTGATGCGCCCGATCGGCGGCTGGTTGATGGGCCTGTACGCTGACCGCGCCGGGCGCAAACGTGCGTTGATGGCCTCGGTGTACCTGATGTGCTTCGGCTCGCTGATCATCGCCTTGAGCCCAAGCTACGAAACCATCGGCGTCGGCGCGCCGATCCTGCTGGTGTTCGCCCGCCTGCTCCAAGGCCTGTCGGTGGGTGGCGAGTACGGCACCTCGGCAACCTACCTGAGCGAGATGGCGACCAAGGAACGTCGCGGCTTCTTCTCCAGCTTCCAGTACGTGACCCTGATTTCCGGCCAGCTCATCGCCTTGGGTGTATTGATCGTGCTGCAACAGTTCCTCACCACCGAACAGCTGTACGCCTGGGGCTGGCGCATCCCGTTCGCCATCGGCGCACTGTGTGCGGTCGTGGCGCTGTACCTGCGGCGCGGCATGGAAGAAACCGAGTCGTTCACCAAGAAAGAGAAGTCCAAGGAAAGCGCGATGCGCACCTTGCTGCGCCACCCCAAGGAACTGATGACCGTGGTCGGCCTGACCATGGGCGGTACCCTGGCGTTCTACACCTACACCACCTACATGCAGAAATACCTGGTGAACACCGTCGGCATGAGCATCTCCGACTCCACCACCATTTCCGCCGCCACACTGTTCCTGTTCATGTGCCTGCAACCGGTGATCGGCGGGCTGTCGGACAAGATCGGTCGCCGGCCGATCCTGATCGCCTTCGGCATCCTCGGCACCCTGTTCACTGTGCCGATCCTCACCACCCTGCACACCATCCAGACCTGGTGGGGCGCATTCTTCCTGATCATGGCCGCGCTGATCATCGTCAGCGGCTACACCTCGATCAACGCCGTGGTGAAGGCCGAGCTGTTCCCCACCGAAATCCGCGCCCTGGGCGTCGGCCTGCCCTACGCACTGACCGTGTCGATCTTCGGCGGCACCGCCGAATACATCGCCCTGTGGTTCAAGAGCATCGGTATGGAAACCGGCTACTACTGGTACGTGACGGCCTGCATCGCCGTGTCGCTGCTGGTGTACATCACCATGAAAGACACCCGCAAGCATTCGCGGATCGTGACCGACTGATCTCCGAGTCGCATGTCTAGTCCTGGCTAAGGTTTACACCTGTTTCAGGACTGGATCAAAAAAGGGGCGAACCTGACGGGGTCGCCCCTTTTTTTTTGTTCCATGTCTAAAGATTTATCCGACATTAATCTCTGGTTAATGCCTGACCTCCATCCTCATCCTCAACAGAACGCCGTTCGATACGCCGGTAATGGGCCTCATTGACCGTTCTGCGGCAATCCCCAACAAATCGATTTAATCGATTGTTTTTAGCATTTATTTGCGCTTTTTAATCTAATTAGCGAGCGTAATATGAACTCCACACCCAAGGCGCCTAACGCCAAATATTCTGGAGCACAACCATGAAAACCAAACTGATCATCGCCCTGACCCTTTCCGTACTGGCCACCAATACTTTTGCTGCCGATGGTTTCGACCGCACCAGCTCGGCCATCGCCGCTGATGGCTACGACCGCACTGGCGCTGCCACCCTTGCTGCTGACGGCTTCGACCGCACTAACGGCGCTACCGTTGCTGAAGATGGCTTCGACCGCACTAACGGCGCTACCGTTGCTGAAGATGGCTTCGACCGCACTAACGGCGCCACCGTTGCTGAAGATGGCTTCGACCGCACTAACGGCGCCACCGTTGCTGAAGATGGCTTCGACCGCACTAACGGCGCCACCGTCGCAGAAGATGGTTTCGATCGCACTAACGCTGCCGCCATCAGCTAATTGCCACGGAGCCCCTCCCACAGCCCGGCTTCGGCCGGGCTTAGTTGTTTTTGGGAGTTGCAGAAGAACAGCGGACGCAGGTTTTGCGAAAGCGATGGCCCAGCTTGCAGCAATATTGAATGTTCCGGCGCCTTCGCGAGCAAGCCCACTCCCACAAGGTTCTCGGTGCTGACAAAAACAGCTGCCCCCTGCACTATCGTCGAACTCTTCAAAATCCACCCCAGGATCTGCACCCAATGCCCGATGACACCCATTTCTACGAACCCGCCAACGGTCACGGCCTGCCACACGATCCATTCAACGCCATCGTCGGCCCGCGCCCTATCGGCTGGATTTCGTCCCAGGATGGCGAAGGCCGCCTGAACCTGGCGCCCTACAGTTTCTTCAACGCCTTCAATTACATCCCACCGATCATTGGGTTCTCCAGTGTCGGGCGCAAAGACAGCCTGAACAACATCGAACAGACCGGTGAATTTGCCTGGAACCTGGCCACCCGCCCGCTCGCCGAGCAGATGAACCAGAGCTGCGCGATGGTCGGCCCAGAGGTCAATGAGTTCGAACTGGCGGGCCTCACGGCCGCCCCGTCACGGGTGATCCAGGTGCCGCGCGTCGCCGAAAGCCCGGTGTCCTTCGAATGCAAGGTCACGCAGATCATTCAATTGCAGCGGGCGGACAAAGGGCTGGTGCCAAGCTGGTTGATCCTCGGCGAAGTGGTCGCCGTGCATATCGCCCAGTGGCTGTTGAAAGATGGGGTGTACGACACCGCCGCCGCCGAGCCGATCTTGCGCGGGGGTGGGCCGGCGGATTATTTCCAGCTGGGGCCTGAGGCGTTGTTCAAGATGCATCGCCCCAAATAGAAGCTTGCCCATCACACTCTGTGGCGAGGGGATTTATCCCCGCTGGGGCGCGAAGCGGCCCTAAAACAGTCCAGTCAACTCAGTGTCAGGAAGACATTGGGGGCTGCTGCGCAGCCCAGCGGGGATAAATCCCCTCGCCACAGGTGTAGGTCATCCAACAAGTGTGACGCGGTTTTACCAAACCAGCCCGCCATCCTCACTGACACCCTGAAGATGGGTGAGCAGCACGGCAGCGGCATCATCGGCTTCGGTCGCGGTCTTGAAGCTCTGGTCTTCAAGCACCTTGTTGAAACGTGGCGCACCTGAGCCGCCGATGGCCTTGGTGGCAATGGCGGCGAGGTAACCGCCGCCCTCCTTGGGAACAACGGCGGAAACAGCTTCAAAGGTTTCAAAGGCTTTACGTGCCATCTCTTGTGCATCCTGGCGGTGGAAAATGACGGTCATTAAACCTTCAACCGGCCAGTTTGTGTACCTGCGCCCGGCACCCTTCGGTCGCCTGGGCGGCGGAGACTTCCCTGAAGGTGTGGAAATCCAGGCTGCTCACCACCAGGTCTTGCACCAGCTCGGCGAAAATCGCCATGGCCGGTGAATTGAAATAGGCGTCCATCGACGGCTGATTGACCCAGAGTCCGGACACCAGCCACAAATCAGCGTCGCATTGCGATTGCTGCAAGGCAAAGTGCAGGCAACCGGGCGCCTGGCGCGAGGGCGCGATCAGCGTACTCAGGCGTGCACCCAGTTGCTTGGAGCAACCACTGCGGGCCCGGACAAAAGCCATGTGGCTGACGGGGATCTGTGTAGTCATGCTCAACCCTCCCAGGTAATCCGTTGTGCAGCCGGGGACAGGCTGCGACAGGATCAAAGGTTAAGCGTCACGACGCCAGCTTCGTTAGTCGATTCCTGCCGACCCATTGCACAATCCTGCGCATCGGCCGCACAAAATTCGTCGTCGATCCAGTTGCCACCCAAGAAGTTGAAACAAAAGGTTTCAAGCAAGTTTCGCGAGCGTTGCCCCGTCACGGACCATTGCGCCGTGCAGGATCAGGCAAGCTTTCAACAGGATGTTGCTACCGCTGCGCCTTGCACAAACATAAGCTTTGTTCATCGCTCCCTATCGCCTGAGGATCCCGGCATGTCGCCACTCGATCACGCCCACGTCCCGCTGGACACGTACCTGGAACAACAGCGCGCCGAACTGGCATCGATCATCGACCGCAACACCGGCGAAGACGGCAGCTACGCCACCGCCATCGGCTCGCTGAACCTGTCGCGGCACAGCCAGCCGCACAAATTCGCCCCGGTGCTGGCGCAACCGGCGCTGTGCATCATGGCCCAGGGCAGCAAACAGGTGCGCCTGGCGGATGAGTTCTTCAACTACGATCCGCTCCATTACCTGGTGGTCTCGGTCTCGATGCCGCTCAGCGGTTGCGTCGCTGACGTATCGCCCGAGCAGCCGATCCTGGCCCTGCGCCTGGACATCGACCCGGCGGAAATCACTGCGTTGATCGCCGATGCCGGCCCCTTGGGCGTGCCGACCCGCCCCGCCGGGCGCGGGCTGTATGTCGAACGCCTGGACACGCCGATGCTCGACGCTGTGCTGCGCCTGGCACGGCTGCTGGACACACCGAAAGACATCGCCATGCTCGCGCCCCTGGTGCGCCGGGAAATCCTCTATCGCCTGCTGCGCAGTCCACAGGGCTATCGGCTGTATGAAATCGCCATCGCCAACAGTCAGAGTCATCGCATCAGCCAGGCGATCAAATGGCTCAACGGCCATTTCGAACAGCCGCTGCGCATCGATGACCTGGCCCGGGAAGTGAACCTCAGCGTCTCGACCCTGCATCACCGCTTCAAGGCCATGACGGCCATGAGCCCACTGCAATACCAGAAGCAACTGCGCTTGCAGGAAGCCCGCCGGCTGATGCTGGCCGAAGGGCTGGAAGCTTCGGCGGCGGGGTATCGGGTGGGTTATGAAAGCCCTTCGCAGTTCAGCCGCGAGTACAGCCGATTGTTCGGCGCGCCGCCGTTGCGGGATCTGGCGCGGTTGCGGATGACTGTCTGACCCGGGTTTTGTGTTGGCTGGGCCGACCTCATCGCGAGCAAGCTCGCTCCCACATTGGGCCTGTTGTGAACAGAGAACCTGTATTCACTGAAGATCCCGTGTGGGAGCGAGCTTGCTCGCGATGAGGCCAGTCAAAACACCTCAACACTTCGATGCCCAAACCCCCTGGTCAATCTCAATCAATGTCGGCCCCTGCCGCTCACGGGCCGCCAGCAACGCCACACGCAGCGACGGCACATCGTCGATGGCTTGGGCAAAGCAGCCCAAGGCCTTGGCGACCCCGATGAAATCCGGGGTGTAGATGTCCACCCCCACCGGTTCGATGGCGCGGTTGAGCATGTATTTCTTGATCTCTTCGTAGCCCTGGTTATTCCACAGCAGCACGATCACCGGTGTGCTCGCCTCCACGGCGCTGGCCAGCTCCGGCAGGGTGAACTGCAACCCGCCATCACCGATCAGGCACACCACCGCAGGGCGGCCGTGGCCCAGGTCCTTGCCGCCGAGCCAGGCGCCAATGGCCGCCGGCAACGCGTAGCCAAGGGTGCCGTAGCCGGTGGAGGAATTGAACCAGCGGCGCGGCTGCTCCGGGTTGAAGGTCAGGTTGCCGGTGTACACCGGTTGCGTGGAATCGCCGACGAACACCGCCTCCGGTAGCGTCTGCAAGACCGTGTCGAGAAACACGGTCTGGGCGCGGGTCGCGGCGTCCCAACTGCCTTGAAGCTCCGCACGCAACCGGGCGGCACGGGCCGGTCCCCAATCGGCTTGGCGTTCGGCCAAGGGTCGCTGGTCCAATTCGTCGAGCAAGGCCCGGGCGGCGACACCGGCGTCGGCCACCAGCGCCAGGTGCGGCGGGTAGTTGCGCACGGTCTGGTCCGGGTCGATGTCGATGCGCAGCAGCGCGCCGGGAATCTCGAAGCCGCCGGCAAAGGTAATGTCGTAATCGGTCTCGGCCAGTTCGGTGCCGATGGCCAGCACCACGTCCGCCTCGGCCACCAACGCACGGGTGGCCACCAGGCTCTGGGTGGAGCCGATCAGCAACGGATGGCGCGCAGGCAGCAGGCCTTTGGCATTGATGGTCAACGCCACTGGCGCGCCGAGACGTTCGGCCAGTTCGGTCAATTCGGCCCTCGCGTCGATGGCCCCGCCACCGACCAGGATCAGAGGCCGCCGAGCCGTCGCCAGCAGGTCGGCCATTTGTTTTACCGCACCCGGTGCGGCACCGGCGCGGCTGATGTTCACCGGCACGCTGGCGAGCAAGGCATCGGCGTCTTCGACCAAAACGTCCAGCGGGATTTCAATGTGCACCGGCCGCGGGCGCCCGGCCTGGAACACCGCGAACGCCCGGGCCAGCACGCCGGGCAATTCGGCGGCGGACATCAGCGTGTGGGAAAACGCCGCGACACCGCCCACCAACGCAGACTGGTTCGGCAGTTCATGCAGCTTGCCGCGTCCACCGCCCAACTGACTGCGCGACTGCACGCTGGAGATCACCAGCATCGGGATCGAATCGGCGTAGGCCTGGCCCATGGCGGTGGTGATGTTGGTCATGCCGGGACCGGTGATGATGAAACACACGCCGGGCTTGCCGCTGACCCGGGCGTAACCGTCGGCCATGAAACCTGCGCCCTGTTCATGACGCGGCGTCACATGGCGGATACTGGAACGGGCCAGCCCGCGGTACAGCTCGACGGTGTGCACGCCGGGAATGCCGAACACCTGCTCCACGCCATAACCTTCGAGTAACTTGACCAATACTTCGCCGCACGTCGCCATTGCCATTGCCTTTTTCTGGTCGGGTAAAGGGCCACGCAGCGCATGCGGCGGGCCCCTTTTGTCTTGGGAATGGCGTTATTGGAACGGGCGGGGCATGGCGACAACAATGGATAAAAAGTCATACTAGCCATGTCCTCACGTCATGGCTTGGATCGAAATGAAACGACTCCCCCCGTTGCCGGCGCTGCACACATTTCTGATCACGGCCCAATGCTGCAACTTCACCCGGGCCGCCGAACAACTGCACATCACCCAGGGCGCGGTGAGCCGGCAGATCGCCGGGCTGGAAGATCATTTGGGTTATGCGTTGTTCCAGCGCCAGGCACGCGGCCTGAGCCTGACCGCCGAGGGCCAGGCGTGGCTGCCACGGGTGCAGCAGGTGTTCAGCCTGATCGGCGATGCGGTCCAGCAGATCGGCGAAAAACGCCAGACCCTACAGCTCAAGGCCCCGACCTGTGTGATGCGATGGTTGCTGCCGCGCCTGTTGCAGTGGCAGAAGGAACGACCGGACGTGCCGGTGGAACTGACCACCACGGTCAGGCACGGCGTGGACTTCCAGCGCGAAGCCTTCGACGCCGCGGTGGTCTATGGCCCACCACCGGATGCCTCGCTGGCGTGCCTGCACCTGTTCGATGAACAGCTGACGCCTGTCTGCTCCCGCCCGATCCTGGAAGGACCGGTGCCACTGCATGAACCCGCCGACCTGCAGCACCACTTGCTGTTGCACCCGGCCCTTGACGAGCGCGACTGGAACGCCTGGCTGGCGGCGGCCGATGTGCATTTGAACCACGTCAG
This sequence comes from Pseudomonas sp. FW305-28, assembly GCF_017351395.1. Classification (NCBI taxonomy): domain Bacteria; kingdom Pseudomonadati; phylum Pseudomonadota; class Gammaproteobacteria; order Pseudomonadales; family Pseudomonadaceae; genus Pseudomonas; species Pseudomonas sp. FW305-28. The sequence continues at coordinate 5,032 of NZ_JACNDD010000004.1, read as the reverse complement.
CAAGGGCCAGCATTTCGAAACCCTGGACCTGGCGATGTCCATGGCCTCCCAGGGCACCGGCGTGGCGATTGGCGACTGGTCGCTGATCGGCGACGACCTGAGCGCCGGCCGTCTGGTGATGCCGTTCGAGTTGAAGGTCAAGACCGGGCTGGGCTATCACCTGGTGCACCCGCGCAAACCCCAGGCTTCGGGGCCGTTGCTGGAGTTGATGGACTGGTTGGTGGCGCAGGCGCAGGTGCGGTAGCAACGTCACAGCGAGCCCCCTGTGGGAGCAAGGCTTGCCCGCGATGAAGGCGACGCGGTCCCTCAGAGATTGAGGTGGCTGTTTCGCGAGCAAGCTTTGCTCCCACACATCCCATTGCCACAAAAGCCAGCCATCAGGGTTATCAGAGCAGATTCGGCGCCTGCACCGGCTCGATCTGCGCCCAATGGGACGTGTCTTCGCGGTGCTGCTGCAGGTACGGCAACACCGCCCCCAGCAACGGCGCCTTGAACGCGTCCTGGAAGCGATGGGCCAGGCCCGGGATCAGTTTCAGTTGGCTGCCTTGGATGTGCGCCGCCAGGTGCACGCCGTGCATCACCGGCAGCAACGGGTCGGCGGTGCCGTGGACGACCAGGGTCGGTACCCGCAGTTGATTGAGAAGTGCTACCCGACTCGGCTCGGCCATGATCGCCATGATCTGGCGCTTCACGCCTTCGGGGTTGAAGGCCCGGTCATAGGCCAGTGCAGCCTGATGCAACAAGGCCTGACGATCATCCACCACCATCGGGCTGCCCAACGCGGCCAGCAGGTCGGCCTGCTGTTCAAGGGCCATTTCGCGATTCGGAGCACCGCGCCGGGACAACAGTTGCACCAGTCTTTCGCTGGGTGCGGGCAAGCCTGCAGCACTGGAACTGGTCATGATCAGGGTCAGGCTTTCAACCCGCTCAGGCGCCATGGCCGCCATGTGCTGGGCGATCATCCCGCCCATGCTCGCGCCCAGTACGTGGAAGCTTTGTACATGCAACGCGTCCATCAGTCCGAGCCCGTCGTCGGCCATATCGGTGAGGGTATAGGGCGCAGCCACGGGCAAGCCGAGCTTGTAGCGCAGGGCTTCAAAGGTCAGGTTGGCGCTGCCGGGCGCCTGGCGCCAAGTGCTCAGGCCGACATCGCGGTTATCGTAGCGAATCACCCGGAAACCCTGCTCGCACAGGGCGACCACCACTTCGTCCGGCCAATGGATCAACTGCCCACCCAGGCCCATCACCAACAGCAATGCAGGATCCGAGGCACGGCCAATGCTCTGGTAGGCCAGGCTGACCTGATCCAGATCGACCCGTTGGGTCGCAACATTGACATCACAACGAGATGCCGCCATCGACGGCAGGCCGAAAAACAACGCGGCCAGGAAAATAAGTACACGCATGAAGAAACACCGAAACGCAGAACCCCAGTAGAGCGCGAGTCTGATGAAGTTTGTTCAAGCGCGCTGCCACAGTTGCGTGACAGTTTGATGAAGATTGTCGAGTGGTGACCTGAAGTCATGTGGGCACCCTGTGGCGAGGGAGCTTGCTCCCGCTGGACCGCGAAGCGGTCCCAAAAGGCTTCGACCTCAAAATATGATCAAGGCATGACATTTGGGGCTGCTGCGCAGCCCAGCGGGAGCAAGCTCCCTCGCCACAAAAAAGCTCCCCTTGCCAGAGCCAGGGGGCTCGCCCACAACATCCGGGCCTCAGGCCAACTCGCTACGCAACTGCCGCGCCGCCGCCACCATGTTCACCAGTGCCGCTTCCGTTTCTGGCCAGCCCCGGGTCTTCAGCCCGCAGTCGGGGTTGATCCACAGCCGCTCGGCGGCGATGCGTTTCACCGCCTTGCTCATCAGCGCAACCATCTCTGCAGTGTCCGGCACCCGTGGCGAGTGGATGTCGTAGACGCCCGGGCCGATGTCGTTCGGGTAGTCGAACGCCTCGAACGCTTCCAGCAACTCCATGTCCGAACGGGAGGTCTCGATGGTGATGACATCGGCGTCCATGTCGGCGATGGCCTTGATCACGTCATTGAACTCGCTGTAGCACATGTGGGTATGGATCTGGGTGTCATCACCCACGCCCGATGCGCACAAGCGGAACGCCTCCACGGCCCAGTCCAGGTAGTGCTGCCATTGCCCGCGACGCAGTGGCAGCCCTTCGCGGAACGCCGCCTCGTCGATCTGCACGATTCTGATCCCGGCCTTTTCCAGGTCCAGCACCTCGTCGCGCAGGGCCAGGGCCAGTTGTCGGGCCTGGACCTGGCGCGACACGTCTTCGCGGGGGAACGACCACATCAGCATGGTCACGGGGCCGGTGAGCATGCCTTTCATGACCTTGTCGGTCAGGCTTTGCGCATAACGGATCCAGTCGACGGTCATGGCTTTCGGGCGGCTGATGTCGCCGTAGATGATCGCCGGCTTCACGCACCGCGAGCCGTAACTCTGTACCCAGCCGAAACGGGTGAAGGCGTAGCCGTCCAGTTGCTCGGCAAAGTATTCCACCATGTCGTTGCGCTCGGCTTCACCGTGCACCAACACGTCCAGGCCCAGGCGTTCCTGGATCTGCACGGCATGGCGGATCTCGGTGTGCATGGCGTCTTGATAATCGTTGGCCGACAACTTGCCCTGCTTGTAGGCCTGACGGGCCAGGCGTATGGCCGGGGTCTGCGGGAAGGAGCCGATGGTGGTGGTAGGAAAGGCCGGCAACGCCAAACGTGCGCGCTGGCGTTCGATGCGCTGGGCAAACGGCGAATGCCGCTGGCTGTCCTGCGGCCCGATCGCCGCCAGACGCGCCTGGACCTCGGCTTTGTGAATGCGCGCCGAGCCGGCGCGACGGGCCTGCACCTCGCGGCTGTCGCTCAACGCCTGCAGCACGGCGGGGGCCTGTGGATCGTTCAGCGCATCGCGCAGCACCGCGACTTCACCGCACTTCTGCACGGCGAAGGCGAGCCAGCTCTTGAGTTCGGGGTCGAGCCGGTCTTCACGTTCCAGGTCCACCGGGCTGTGCAACAACGAGCATGAGGTGCTGACCCAAAGGTTGTCGCCAAAGCGCTCCTGGGCCGCTTGCAATTGCGCCAGCGCCTGCTCCAGTTCGCAGCGCCAGACGTTGCGACCGTTGACCAGGCCTACCGAGAGAATCTTGTAGGTCGGCAGGCGGTCCAGCACCTGGCCCAGTTGTTCCGGGTCACGTACCGCGTCGATGTGCAAGCCGTCCACCGGCAGGCTCACCGCCAGGCCGAGGTTGTCTTGCAGGCCACTGAAATAGGTGGCCACGAGTTTTTTCAACGGCGAGTACTGGAGGATGTGATAAGCCCGCTCAAAGGCGCTCCTCCAGGCCAGGGGCAGGTCCAGGGTGAGGATCGGCTCGTCGATCTGCACCCATTCCACGCCCTGGGCCTTGAGGCGGTTGAGGATTTCACCGTAGACCGGCAGCAGGCGCTCCAGCAGGCCGAGCTTGTCGAACGCCTCGCCCTTGGCCTTGCCCAGCCACAAGTAGGTCAACGGGCCGATGATCACCGGTTTGACCTGGTGGCCCAAGGCATGGGCCTCGTCCACTTCGTCGAACAACTGTTCCCAGCTCAGGGCGAAGGTCTGGTCGGCGGAAAACTCCGGGACCAGGTAGTGGTAGTTGGTGTCGAACCACTTGGTCAGTTCCTGGGCGTATTGCGCCTGGCCGTGCTCGGCACCGCAGCAACTGGCCGTAGCGCCACGGGCCATGGCGAACAGGGTGTCGAGGGTCGGCCGACCCTGGGCATTCAAGGTGCCGTGGAAACGTTGCGGGACGGCGCCCAGGGTCAAGGTGTGGCTGAGCACCTGGTCGTACCAGGCAAAGTCGCCGACGGGCAGCAGGTCGATGCCGGCGTCTTTTTGCAGTTGCCAGTGCCGGGCCCGCAGTTCACGACCCACGGCTTGCAACGCAGCCGGGGCCAGGTCGCCCTTCCAGTAGGCTTCGAGGGCTTTCTTCAGTTCGCGGTCGGCGCCGATGCGGGGAAAACCGAGGGTGTGGGCCAGTGCCATGGTGTGCGTCCTCCTGTAAAAGATGGCGCCATTGTCGACAGCTCGACCCACATGAGACAAACTCAACCTTTTCGTGTTGATCACAAGTTTTACTCATGGAGCCACTCCGGTGCTTGAACTCCGTCACCTCAAGACCCTGCACGCCCTGCGTGAAGCCGACAGCCTGGTCGAAGCCGCCGAACGCCTGCACCTGACCCAGTCCGCCCTCTCCCACCAGTTCAAGGAACTGGAAGAGCGCCTGGGCATGCAGTTGTTCGTGCGCAAGACCAAGCCCGTACGCTTCACCAGCGCCGGCCTGCGCCTGTTGCAACTGGCCGATGCCGCCCTGCCGTTACTGCGCAGCGCTGAACGGGACATCGCCCGCTTGGCGGGCGGCACCGCCGGGCGCCTGCACATGGCCATCGAGTGCCACAGCTGCTTCCAGTGGCTGATGCCGACCATCGACCAGTTCCGCGATGCCTGGCCGGAAGTCGAGCTGGACCTGGCCTCGGGTTTCGCCTTCGCCCCCTTGCCGGCCCTGGCCCGGGGCGACCTCGATTTGGTGGTGACCTCCGACCCGCTGGAACTGGCCGGCATCACGTACGTGCCGCTGTTCACCTACGAAGCGATGCTCGCCGTGGCCAACCAGCATCGGTTGACGGGCAAGCCCTACATCGTGCCCGAGGACCTGATCAGCGAAACCCTGATCACCTACCCGGTGGAGCGCGACCGGCTGGACATCTTCACCCGTTTCCTGGAACCGGCCGACATCGAACCGGCCCAGGTGCGCACGTCCGAGCTGACGGTGATGATGATGCAACTGGTGGCCAGCGGCCGTGGCGTCTGCGGCATGCCGCACTGGGCGCTGCATGAATACAGCTCGCGGGGCTACGTGAAGGCCAAGCGGCTGGGGGAGAAAGGTCTGTTCGCCACGCTGTACGCGGCGGTGCGCACCGACATGCTCGACGCGCCGTACATGCGCGATTTTTTGCTGACGGCCAAGGACACATCGTTTTCCACACTCGACG
>NZ_JACNDD010000039.1:0-44449 GCF_017351395.1 Pseudomonas sp. FW305-28 | reverse complement strand
CTCGCTCCCACAGGGGATCAGTGCTGTTGTGGTGTCAGGCGAACAGTTCGCCCTGCAGCTCATCGAGCAACGCCTGGATCGCATCCAGGCGCTGTTGCGGGTCGTCGAGTTGCAGCAGGTCGATCTTGTCCAGCTCATTGAACGGCAGCAGGTAAGCCAGTTGATTGGCCAGCGATTGCTGGCCGGTCGCTTCGGTGCCCATGTTCAGGGCCTCGACCATCGGGTGCTCGGCCAGGGCCTTGAGCAGCGCCACCAGGTCAGCGTCTTCCTCTTGCAGCGGTTGCTCCGGCTCCTCCTCCAGCCACTCGACTTCAGCGACCATCAGTTGATCCGCCTGGACGCTGGTGCCATGGACGATAAAGCGCCGCCCACCCTCCACGCGAATGCCCAGCAGACCATTGTCCTGCTGGGAAAAATCGGTGATGCGCGCTTCACAACCGACCCGCGCGAAGCCTTCAGGCGCGTGCCCGACTTCCTCGCCATCGAGGATGCACACCACGCCGAAGCCTTCGCCCTTTTTCATGCAGCGCCCAATCATGTCGAGGTAACGCGCCTCGAAAATCTGCAAGTCGAGGATGCAACCGGGGAACAGCACAGTGTTCAACGGGAAAAGCGGCAAGCTCATAACCAGATCCTTAAACGGTCATCGACACCACCAACGGCAATAGCACCGCCGTGGCCACGCCCATCAGACTCATCGCCAGCGCCGCAAAGGCACCGGACTCCTCGCTTTCCTGCAACGCCACCGACGTGCCCACCGCATGGGCCGCCAGCCCCAGGGCCATGCCCCGGGCCTCGGGGCTATGGACCCCCAACCGGGTCAGAATACTCGGACCGAGGATCGCCCCGAGTACACCGGTGATCAACACGAACACCGCCGCCATGGCCGCCACGCCGCCGATTTGCTCGGCCACCAGCATGGCAATCGGCGAAGTCACGGACTTGGGCGCCATGGTCATCAGGATCATGTGCTCGGCGCCAAAGACCCAGCCCAACACCACCGCGGAGCCCGTGGCAAACACCCCGGCTATCACCAGCGTAGTAAAAATCGGCCAGAACAACTGCCGGATCCGTCGCAGGTTCAAATACAGCGGCACCGCCAGGGCGACCGTGGCCGGGCCCAGCAGAATGCTGAGGATCTCGGTGCTCTTGCGGTACTCGGCATAGCCGATGCCGCAACCGACCAACACGCCGATCAACAGCACCATCGACATCAACACCGGTTGCAGGAACACCCAGCGGGTCTTTTCGAACGCCGCCAACACCAACTGATAGGCACCCAGGGTAATGCCGATGCCGAACAGCGGATGGTGGATCACCGAAGTCCAGGCGCCCTGCCAGTCGAGCATCATTGGCTGTCCTCCGGGGCGGCGACGTGACGGCGGGCCAGGCGCTGCATCAGCACGCCCGTCAGCGCCACGGACAGCACCAGGGACAAGGTCAACGCGCCAACGATGGCCCAGAAATCGGCGGCAATCGCCCCGGCATATACCATCACCCCCACCGCCGGCGGCACCAGCAGCAAGGGCAGGTAACGCAGCAGGCTACTGGCGGCCAGGTTCAACGGTTCGCTGACTTCACCGCGCATCACCAGATAGCCCAGCAGTAACAGCAGGCCAATGATCGGCCCAGGCAGCACCGGCAAGAATAAATGATTGATCGCAGTGCCCAGCAATTGAAAAAACACCAGCCAGGTCAGGCCCCGTAGCAACATCCGCTCTCTCCCCCTGCAACAGCCCCATGAACGCGCCAATTCGGTTCACTCAAGCGCGCGGCGTGATTGTGTGGCGAGGGAGCTTGCTCCCGCTGGGCTGCGCAGCGGCCCCATTTCATGAGCGCTTCGCACTCAAGCGGGAGCAAGCTCCCTCGCCACGGAATCAAACGCACACGTTAAATGAACGGAATTGCAAAGAATGCGCCGGCATTATAAGCATGCCCGCGCTATGGGTCGGCATTCGTAAAAAGCATGTTCAGTGACCTTACTTGCACGCCATGTTGATCTACAGTGGTTTTTCGGGGACGCCAATCCCCGCTCCAGAAAAAGTAAAACCGATGAACCCAAGGAGAGTCTCAATGCCCTACGTCCCCGTTGCAGCGCTCAAAGATTATGTCGGCAAGGAACTTGGACGTTCCGAATGGCTCACGATCGATCAGGCGCGCATCAACCTGTTCGCCGAAGCCACTGGCGACTTTCAGTTCATCCACGTCGACCCGGTCAAGGCCGCGCAGACCCCGTTTGGCAGCACCATCGCCCACGGTTTCCTGTCGCTGTCGCTGATGCCCAAGCTGATGGAAGACATCCTGATCCTGCCTGAAGGCGTGAAGATGGTCGTCAACTACGGCCTGGACAGCGTGCGTTTCATCCAACCGGTGAAGGTCGATTCCAAGGTCCGGCTCAAGGTCGACCTGGTGGACGCCACCGAGAAAAAACCTGGCCAATGGCTGCTCAAGGCCACCGCCACGCTGGAAATCGAAGGTTCGGAAAAACCGGCCTACATCGCCGAGCCGCTGTCGCTCTGCTTCGTGTAAACCTGCGCGGTCGCGAAACCGCTCGTGCAGTTTCGCATCGCTTCCCTATGTCCAGGGGGGCTAGCTGCGGCATACTCGTGGCTTGATGATCTGGATCCGGTTATGCGCTTATTCGTCCCACTGACCCTGACCCTGTTGCTCACCGCCTGTGGCGGCGGCGAATCGCCGCTGCCGCCCGACGCGCGCCTGCCCGACGGCGGCCGCTATCGCGGCGACCTGGTGGACGGGCTGCTGCAAGGCCAGGGGCGCATCGACTACCCCAACGGCAGTTGGTATGCCGGGCAGTTCGACAAGGGCCAGTGGCACGGCACCGGGGAATGGCACGGCAGCAATGGCGAGGTCTATCGCGGCCAGTTCCACCAGGGCCTGTTCCACGGCCAGGGCAGCCTGACCACCCCCTCCAGCAGCTACACCGGCGGCTTCAAGCTGGGGCGACGGGACGGTGAAGGGACGCTCAAGGAAAACGGCATGACCTACCGGGGCGAGTTCAAGGCCGACCGCTATTCCGGTCTCGGGCGCCTGGAACTCGACGACGGCAGCCAGTACCAAGGCCCCTTCGTCAACGGCAAGCCCAACGGTGAAGGCCAGCGCTTCGACGCCAGCGGCAACCAGTTCACCGGCCATTTTGTCGACGGGCAACTGCAGGGCAAGGGCACCTTCAACAGCGCCGATGGCGATGTCTACATCGGCGGTTTCAGGAACAACCAGCTCAACGGTCGCGGTCGCTACGAAAATGCCGACGGCGATGTCTGGATCGGCCGGTTCAAGGACGGCGCGCTGACCGGCAAGGGCGAACTGATCGGCGCCGACGGCAGCCACTACCTCGGTCAATTCAACGATTGGCGCTTTACCGGCCAGGGCCGCCTGAACCTGCCCGACGGCAGTTTCTACATCGGCCAGTTCGAAAGCGACAGCTACCACGGACACGGCACCCTGGTGCTGACCGATGGCACCGTGCAAAGCGGCACCTGGGCCAACGGCCAACGGGTGCGCGACGCGGACGGCAGGCTGTTGCCGGATGTGCTCGAACTTGGCCTGCTGGCCCAGGGCCGCCTGCTGGAGGAGGCCCTGGCCAACATCCCGGCCTCGACCCCGGCGGTGGAGCTGTACAGCCTGACCCTGGGCGGCGACGGCAAGCAAAGCGTGTTCCTGCGCGAATCCGACTATGTCGCCAACATGCTCACCAGCCGTTTCGGCGCGTTCGGGCAGATCCGCCTGGTGAACCACCGCGATCACCTCGGCGACCGGCCCATGGCCAGCCGCGAAAGCCTGCGCCGCGCCGCCGCCACCCTGGCCGAGCGCAGTGGCCCGGAAGACCTGATTTTCATCTACCTGACCAGCCACGGCACCAGCGAGCATGAACTGGTACTCGACCAGCCGCGCATGGAACTGGCCGACCTGCCCGCCGATGAACTGGCCGTGGTCCTGGCGCCGCTGAAGAACCGCGACAAGATCGTGGTGATCTCGGCCTGCTACTCCGGCGGCTTCATCCCGGCGCTCAAGGATGAACGCACCTTGATCATGACCGCTTCCCGGGCCGACCGGGTGTCCTTCGGCTGCTCCGAGGAAGCCAACTTCACCTACTTCGGCGACGCGCTGTTCGCCCAGGCCTTGAACCAGACCGACGACCTGGAGCAGGCTTTCAAGCGGGCCAAGGCCACCGTGGCCGAACGGGAACAGGCAGACAATTTCGAAGCCTCCGAACCGCAGATGTGGGCGCCCAGGACGGTCCTTTCCCACTGGCAACTGCTGCGCAAACAGCAGGCCCGGAAAGCATTGCAAAGTACTGCATTGAACGACGAGGCCACAAAGAGCAACTAAGCTGAACCGTATCAAGGGGGAAACACTATGTACTTGACGCCTCAGCATGTTTTGCTCGCCGGAGCCACCGGGCTGACCGGGGAACATCTACTGGACCGGCTGCTCAACGAGCCGACCATCACCCGGGTCCTGGCCCCCACCCGCCGGCCGCTGGCCGAACACCCGCGCCTGAAAAACCCGGTGGGGGAACCGGCCCAGGTGTTGCCTCAACTCAGCGGCCAGGTCGACATCGCTTTTTGCTGCCTCGGCACCACCCTCAAGAAAGCCGGCTCCGAAGCAGCCTTTCGCGCGGTGGACCTGGACCTGGTGGTGGCGTTTGCCAAGCGCGCCCGGGAACTGGGCGCGCGGCACCTGGTGGTGATCAGTGCCCTGGGAGCCGACGCCAAGTCATCGATCTTCTACAACCGGGTCAAGGGTGAGATGGAGGCGGCCCTCAAGACCCAGGGCTGGCCGCAATTGACCATCTGCCGCCCTTCCCTGCTGCTGGGCGACCGCGTCGAACCGCGCCTGGCCGAGCAACTGGCCGGGCCGTTGTCGAAGCTGATCCCAGGCAAGTACCACGGCATCGAAGCCTGCCAACTGGCCCGGGCCATGTGGCGCCTGGCGCTGGAAGAGCAGGATGGGGTGCGGGTGGTGGAGTCGGATGAGTTGCGTAAGCTGGGGAAATGATTCTGCAGCGCCTGACTGGACCTCATCGCGAGCAAGCTCGCTCCCACAGTTGACCGAGTTTCGTCAGGAAGAATGAGGTCGAATGTGGGAGCGAGCTTGCTCGCGATGGGCGCGCCACCGCCCCAAAGCCGAGCCCCCATCCTGGTGTTTGCTACATCCCCCCAGTCGCTCGGAACCCCACGCCGATTGCTGTGAACAACGACAACGGCAACAACAAGGTATCCAGCAGCGCACTGCCCGGCAGATCGACGCCAGGATAGCTCGGTGCCTCGGCCCCAAAGCGGTCCTTGGCACAGCATCCGCCGTTGAGGGCGTATAGATCCAGGCGCGTGCCCGCGTACACCAGCGGCGCACCGGGCTTGGCCGCGTCGAGGGTGCGGGCGGTGGCGCAGCCGGTCAGTTGCAGCGCCAGCAGCACGATCAGCAGCTTATTCATCGCTGCTCAAATGATGTTCGCCCCAGCGCGGCAGCATGTCCTGGGGGATGTTCAGCAGATTGAGAATCCGCGCGACGACGAAATCGATCAGGTCGTCGATGGTCTGCGGCTGGTGATAGAAACCCGGCGAGGCCGGCAGGATGGTCACGCCCATGTTCGACAGCTTGAGCATGTTCTCCAGGTGAATGCTCGAATACGGCGCTTCCCGCGGCACCAGGATCAACGGGCGGCGCTCCTTGAGCGTGACGTCCGCCGCCCGTTCGATCAGGTTGTTGCAGGCCCCGGTGGCAATCGCCGACAGCGTCCCGGTGGAGCACGGCACCACCACCATGGCCGCCGGCGCGCCGGAGCCCGACGCCACCGGTGACATCCAGTCTTCCTTGCCATAGACGCGAATCTGCCCCGCCGCCGCCCCGGTGTATTCGGTGAGGAAGGCCTGCATCATCTGGGTCTTGGCCGGCAGGGTCACGTCGGTCTCGGTGGCCATCACCAGTTGCGCGGCCTTGGAGATCAGGAAGTGCACCTCGCGGTCTTCACGCACCAGGCAATCGAGCAGGCGCAAACCGTACTGGGCGCCGGAAGCACCGGTCATCGCCAATGTGATGCGTTCGGGACCATTGCTCTCCAAGCGCGTGTTCATTTCAGTGCCTCGGCCAGCTTGCCATGCAGGCCGCCGAAGCCGCCGTTGCTCATAATCACCACGTGGGTACCGGGCTGGGCCTGGCTCTTCACACGCTCGATGATGCCTTCCAGGGAATCGCTGACAATCGACGGCACCGTGCACAGCGCGGCGGTGGCGCCGAGGTCCCAGCCCAGGTTGGCCGGTGAGTACCAGATCACCTGGTCGGCATCGACCACGCTTTCCGGCAGGCCATCGCGGTGAGCACCGAGCTTCATGGAGTTGGAGCGCGGCTCGATGATCGCGATCAGCGGCGCCTCGCCGATGCGCTTGCGCAAACCGTCGAGGGTGGTGGCGATGGCCGTTGGGTGGTGGGCGAAGTCGTCATAAATGGTGATGCCGTTGACCTCGGCGACTTTCTCCATCCGCCGCTTCACGCTCTTGAACGCGCTCAACGCGGCGATGCCCATGGACGGCACCACGCCGACATGCCGGGCCGCCGCCAACGTCGCCAGGGCGTTGGCGACGTTGTGCTGGCCGGTCATGCCCCACTCGACCACGCCTTGGGACTGGCCTTCGAACATGACTTCAAATTGCGAACCGTCATCCTTGAGCAATTTCACCTGCCATTGGCCGCCCGCACCGGTGGTTTGCACCGGGGTCCAGCAGCCCATTTCAATGACGCGCTGCAAGGCCGGTTCGGTGGTCGGATGGATCACCAGGCCTTCGCTCGGAATGATGCGCACCAAATGGTGGAACTGCCGCTCGATGGCTGCCAGGTCGGGGAAGATGTCGGCGTGATCGAACTCAAGGTTGTTGAGGATCGCCGTGCGTGGACGGTAGTGGACGAATTTCGAGCGTTTATCGAAAAACGCACTGTCGTATTCGTCCGCCTCGATCACGAAGAACGGCGTGCCACCCAGGCGCGCCGACACCGAGAAATTCTGCGGCACGCCACCGATCAGGAAACCCGGGCTCATGCCCGCGTGCTCCAGGACCCAGGCGAGCATGCTGCTGGTGGTGGTCTTGCCGTGGGTGCCGGCCACGGCCAGGACCCAACGGCCCTGCAACACGTGATCGGCCAGCCACTGCGGCCCGGACACGTACGGCAGGCCTTTGTTGAGCACGTACTCCACCGCCGGGTTGCCCCGGGACATGGCGTTGCCGATGACCACCAGGTCCGGTGCCGGGTCCAGTTGCGCCGGGTCGTAGCCTTGGGTCAGTTCGATGCCCTGGGCTTCCAGCTGGGTGCTCATCGGCGGATAGACGTTGGCGTCGGAACCGGTCACGTGATGGCCCAGCTCCTTGGCCAGGACCGCCATCGAACCCATGAAAGTGCCGCAAATACCGAGAATATGAATGTGCATAGTCGACCTCGTAAAACATGGCCGCAGGTTAGCGTAGGGAGGGGGAAATCGCACCTTGTGTTTCGAACGCCAGCCATCAGGACACTGCAAATCCCCTGTGGGAGCGAGCTTGCTCGCGATAGCGGTGGGTCAGTTTGCGGCGATGTTGAATGTACTACCCGGCTTTTGTGGCGAGGGAGCTTGCTCCCGCTCGACTGCGCAGCAGTCGCTTTCGGTTTCAGGGTGGGAAAGAAAGCTTGGGGCTGCTGCGCAGCCCAGCGGGAGCAAGCTCCCTCGCCACAACAGCAGTCAGCAGTCAGCAGTCAGCAGTCAGCAGTCAGCAGTCAGCAGTCAGCAGTCAGCAGTCAGCAGATCAATTATCAGTGGCTCAGCGAGCGATAGCGTGTTTGCGCAACTTCCGGTAAAGGGTATTTCGGCTGATCCCCAGTTGTTCCGCCGTGTGGGTCATGTGCCAACGCTGGCGCTCCAGTGCATCGAGCAACGCCAGGCGCTCGGCGTCTTCCAGTGGCCGTTCTGCCACCGTTTCAACCACGGCAACCGGGCGCTGGCGAATCATCGCCGGCAAGTCCTCCAGCCCAATCCGCCCACCGTCGCACAGCGCGGCGAGGGTGCGCAGCACATTGCGCAGTTGCCGCACGTTGCCCGGCCAGTCGAATCCCAGCAACGCCTGGCGCGCCGGCTCTTCGATGAGTACCGTCTCGGCCCCGCTCTCTTCAGCCAACAGAAAATCCAGCAACTGCGACTTGTCACTGCGCTCGCGCAAAGGCGGGAGGGGGATTTCCAAGCCATTGAGGCGGTAGTACAAATCCTCGCGAAAACTGCCGTCCCGCACCCGGTCGAGCAACTGCCGGTGGGTGGCGCTGATGATGCGCACGTTCACCGCCTCGGGTTCGCCGCCGATGGGTACCACCTGGCGATCTTCCAGCACTCGCAGCAAACGAGTCTGCAAGGCCAGGGGCATGTCGCCGATTTCATCGAGGAACAGCGTGCCGCCGTCGGCCTGTTGCAGCTTGCCGCGCATGCCTTCCTTGCGCGCGCCGGTGAAGCTGCCGCCGCGATAACCGAACAGTTCGCTCTCGATCAGGCTTTCGGGGATGGCCGCGCAGTTGAGGGCGACGAAGTGCTTGCCGGCGCGCTGGCTGGCGTGGTGCACGGCCTTGGCGAACGCCTCCTTGCCGGAGCCGGTTTCGCCATGGATCAGCAACGGCACATCGCGCTCGAACACCCGCAGCGCCTTGCGAAAATGCTCCTGCAACGCCGCATCCCCCAGGCAGATGCCCGGCAGCCGCGCGGGCTCGATGGCCTTGAGCAGCGCCGGCGCGACCGGCACCGGCACACTGCGCGGCTGCCCACGCAACACGGCGAACAAATGCCGGCCATCACGGGTGCGCAGCGGCCAACTGGCGCTGGCCTGGGCACTGGCCCGCCCCAGCAATTCATCCAGTGAACAATCGAAAAAGTCCTCCACCCGCTGGCCCAGCAAGCCGCCGCGAATATGCCCCAAGAGATTGAGCGCGCTCTGGTTGACCGCGCAGATCCGCCCTTCGCCGTCGAACGCCAGCAGGCCCTCGCTGAACAGCCCCACGGATTCGGCCTGCAAATGAAAGCGCAGCAGCCATTGATTGTCGAAGCAACGGAGGAAATAGCAGCTCTCGATCATCTTCGCCGAGAGATTGACCAGGGCCATGGTGTGGAACTGGCTCTGGCGCGACACGTCCGGCCGAGCCGAGGAGACGTCGAGCACCGCCAGCAATTCGCCCTGGGGATCGAACACCGGGCTGGCCGAACAGGTCAGGCCGGTGTGGCGGCCACGAAAGTGTTCTTCCTGGTGGATGGTCAGGGCCTGGCGTTCCACCAGGCAGGTGCCGATGCCGTTGGTGCCTTCGCAGGCTTCGCTCCAGTCGGCGCCGAGCCAGAGGCCGGCCCGTTCGAAAATCTTCCGTTCGCTGGGGGCGGTGACGCAGTTGAGGATCACGCCCCGGGCGTCGGTCAGCAACACCGCGTGGCCGGCGCCGGAGAGTTGCTGGTGCAGGCTGGTCATTTCATTGCCGGCGATGTGCAGCACCTGTTGCAAGCGCTCGCGGCTCTCCAGCACCCGGCCATGCTCGAGCACCGTCGGCGCCAGGTTCTGGGCCGGGTCGAGGTGATAGTCCTCGAGACAACGCAGCCAGGAACGGGCAATCGACGGATCGCTGCCAGGGCCCTGCAAATGGGCCTTGCCCTGGGTGACCGTCAGGACTTGCTGGGCATGGCGACTCAAATGGTTGCTGTGCATTTCTTATTATTCTCCCCGAAGGACCTTTGGACCTGCCAACACATACCCCGTGGCGAGGGAGCTTGCTCCCGCTGGGCTGCGCAGCAGCCCCAAAACCTGAGTTTGCGGTGTATCAGGCTGATCGAGTTGGCTGCCTTGGGACCGCTTCGCGCTCCAGCGGGAGCAAGCTCCCTCGCCACAAAAGCTGTCCTATCACAAAAAACAGTTGCCAGAGATTCCAGGATCGAAGCCCAGCATCCTCCAGCCCAACCGCCTTTGCAATGCTGGCGCGACCTGCCAGTCACAGACTGTCTCGCATCTGGCACAAACTGTCACACCCGCTGTATCGCAAGCGTCACATACCCCCTCCGTTTGTCCGACCAACTCCTCCTAAAGTCTTGATTTACGGGCCTCGCAAGGCAATGGCCCAACCTTTGCTCTAGGCTTTATTACCAGCGCTCAATTTTGCGCGGCCTCCCGTATAAGCACAAAAGCCAAGGAGAACTCATCATGCGTTACGCTCACCCCGGTACTGAAGGCGCTATCGTTTCGTTCAAGAGCAAATACGGTAACTACATCGGCGGCGAGTTCGTCGCGCCGGTCAAAGGTCAGTACTTCACCAATACTTCCCCGGTCAATGGCCAGCCCATTGCCGAGTTCCCGCGCTCCACGGCCGAAGACATCGAAAAAGCCCTGGACGCCGCCCACGCCGCCGCTGATGCCTGGGGTGCCACCTCGGCCCAGGCCCGCTCGCTGATCCTGCTGAAAATCGCCGACCGCATCGAGGCCAACCTCGAAACCCTGGCGATCACCGAATCCTGGGACAACGGCAAGGCCGTGCGCGAAACCCTCAACGCCGACATCCCCCTGGCCGCCGACCACTTCCGCTACTTCGCCGGTTGCCTGCGGGCCCAGGAAGGCAGCGCTGCCGAGATCGACGGCAACACCGTGGCCTATCACATCCATGAACCCCTGGGCGTGGTCGGGCAGATCATCCCGTGGAACTTCCCGCTGCTGATGGCCGCCTGGAAACTCGCCCCGGCCCTGGCCGCCGGTAACTGCGTGGTGCTCAAGCCGGCCGAGCAAACCCCACTGGGCATCTGCGTGCTCATGGAGCTGATCGGCGACCTGCTGCCGCCCGGCGTGCTGAACGTGGTGCAAGGCTTCGGCAAAGAAGCCGGTGAAGCCCTCGCCACCAGCAAGCGCATCGCCAAGATCGCCTTCACCGGCTCCACCCCGGTGGGCTCGCACATCATGAAATGCGCCGCCGAGAACATCATCCCGTCCACCGTGGAACTGGGCGGCAAGTCGCCGAATATTTTCTTCGAAGACATCATGCAGGCCGAACCGAGCTTCATCGAGAAAGCCGCTGAAGGTCTGGTGCTGGCGTTCTTCAACCAGGGCGAAGTCTGCACCTGCCCATCCCGCGCCTTGGTCCAGGAGTCGATCTACGACGAATTCATGCAAGTGGTGATGAAGAAAGTCCTGCAGATCAAACGCGGCGACCCACTGGACACCGACACCATGGTCGGCGCCCAGGCGTCCGAGCAGCAATTCGACAAGATTCTTTCGTACCTGGAAATCGCCAAGGGCGAAGGCGCCGAGCTGCTGACCGGCGGCAAAGTGGAAAAACTCGAGGGCAACCTGGCGACCGGGTATTACATCCAGCCGACCCTGCTCAAGGGCACCAACAAGATGCGTGTGTTCCAGGAAGAAATCTTCGGCCCAGTGGTGAGCATCACCACCTTCAAGGACGAAGCCGAAGCCCTGGCGATCGCCAACGACACCGAGTTCGGCCTCGGCGCCGGCCTATGGACCCGCGACATCAACCGCGCCTACCGCATGGGCCGGGCGATCAAGGCCGGTCGCGTCTGGACCAACTGCTACCACCTGTACCCGGCGCACGCCGCGTTCGGTGGCTACAAGAAGTCCGGCGTGGGGCGTGAAACCCACAAGATGATGCTCGACCACTATCAGCAGACCAAGAACCTGCTGGTGAGCTACGACATCAATCCGTTGGGGTTCTTCTAAGTCACTGGGGCAAGGCAGGGCCTCCTGCTTTGCCCTTTTGATAGCTATCGCGAGCAAGCTCGCTCCCACAGGGATCTGTGGATAACTCTTTTTTCAGGGTTGGCAACAGATCCACTGTGGGAGCGAGCTTGCTCGCGATGACGCCCTCACTGACAACATCAATTTACCGTCCCACCGCTCTGGCATGAGCCTTGCGTGCCCGCTCCACAGCAAACCCGAAAGTCCAACAGATCAAACAATAAAAAAGACAGAGAGGACTTATGACTTCTACCACCCAACTCAAACCCACACTCGGCACCCTGCATTTATGGGGCATCGCCGTCGGCCTGGTGATTTCCGGCGAGTACTTCGGCTGGAGCTACGGCTGGGGCACCGCCGGGACCCTGGGTTTTCTCGTCACCGCCCTCATGGTGGCGCTGATGTACACCTGCTTCATCTTCAGTTTCACCGAACTGACCACCGCGATTCCTCACGCCGGCGGGCCTTTTGCCTACAGCCGACGGGCCTTTGGCGAGAAAGGCGGGTTGATCGCCGGGATCGCCACCCTGATCGAATTCGTCTTCGCGCCCCCGGCCATCGCCATGGCGATTGGCGCCTACCTCAACGTGCAATTTCCCGAACTGGACCCCAAGCTCGCGGCGGTTGGCGCGTACATCGTGTTCATGACCCTGAACATCCTCGGCGTCAGCATCGCCGCCGCGTTCGAGCTGGTGGTCACCGTGCTGGCGGTCGCCGAGTTGCTGGTGTTCATGGGCGTGGTCGCGCCGGGCTTCAGCTTCAGTAACTTCGTGCTCAATGGCTGGGCCGGCTCCAACGAGTTCACCCTTGCTTCGATCCCGGGCATTTTCGCGGCGATCCCCTTCGCCATCTGGTTCTTCCTCGCCATCGAAGGCGCGGCCATGGCCGCCGAAGAAGCCAAGGACCCGAAACGCACGATTCCCCGTGCCTATGTCAGCGGCATCCTGACCCTGGTGTTCCTCGCCATCGGCGTGATGATCATGGCCGGCGGCGTGGGCGACTGGCGCACCCTGTCGAACATCAACGACCCGCTGCCCCAGGCCATGAAGGCGGTGGTCGGCAACGACTCGACCTGGATGCACATGCTGGTGTGGATCGGCCTGTTCGGCCTGGTGGCAAGCTTCCACGGGATCATCCTCGGCTACTCGCGGCAGTTCTTCGCCCTGGCCCGGGCCGGCTACCTGCCCCGCGGCCTGGCGAAACTGTCGCGCTTCCAGACCCCGCACCGGGCGATCCTGGCCGGCGGCGTCATCGGCATCGCGGCGATCTACAGCGATGGCCTGGTCAACCTGCAAGGCATGAGCCTGACGGCGGCGATGATCACCATGTCAGTGTTCGGCGCCATCGTGATGTACATCATCAGCATGCTCAGCCTGTTCAGGCTGCGTAAGACCGAACCGAACCTGGAACGCACCTTCCGTGCGCCGGGCTACCCGATCGTACCGGGCATTGCGCTGTTCCTGGCGGTGGTGTGCCTGGTGGCGATGGCGTGGTTCAACATGGTGATTGGCTTGGTGTTCCTGGCGTTCATGGTTGTCGGCTACCTGTATTTCCAACTGACCGCCAAGCAACGCTCCGATGCACCGGCGGACGCTATGCTCACAGGTATCTGAACGTTGCACCGGCGCCGGGCCGAGGGCCTGGCGCCTGCCATTTAAAAGTGCACACCAACCCTCTGTGGGAGCGAGCTTGCTCGCGATAGCGGTCTTACATCCGGCACATGTGTTGAATGACACACCGCTATCGCGAGCAAGCTCGCTCCCACAGGGTTATGGGGTGTATTTAAGTTATTTAGAGAACAGGAGGACACCGCCCATGGCCGCATTCGCCCATTCCGTCGGCGCCCAGACCTATCGCTTCGACAGCCTCAAGGACCTGATGGCCAAGGCCAGCCCGGCGCGCTCGGGGGATTTCCTGGCCGAGATCGCCGCGCTCAACGATGGCGAGCGGGTGGCCGCGCAAATGGCCTTGGCCGACCTGCCCCTCAGCCATTTCCTGCAGGAAATGCTGATTCCTTACGAGGTGGACGAAGTCACCCGGTTGATCGTCGACACCCACGACAAACAAGCCTTCGCCACCGTCAGCCACCTCACCGTCGGCGGTTTTCGCGACTGGCTGCTCAGCGACGCCGCCGATGAACAGAGCCTGCGGGCGCTGGCCCCCGGCCTGACCCCGGAAATGGTCGCGGCCGTGTCGAAAATCATGCGCGTGCAGGATTTGGTACTGGTGGCGCAGAAAATCCGCGTGGTCACCAAGTTCCGCGGCACCCTCGGCCTGCGCGGGCGCTTGTCCACCCGCCTGCAACCCAACCACCCCACCGACGAACCCGCCGGGATCGCCGCGAGCATCCTCGACGGCCTGCTCTTCGGCAACGGCGACGCCATGATCGGCATCAACCCGGCCACCGACAGCACCGCCTCGATCTGCGCCATGCTGGAAATGCTCGACGCCATCATCCAGCGCTACGACATTCCCACCCAAGGCTGCGTGCTGACCCACGTCACCACCTCCATCGAAGCGGCGAACCGTGGCGTGCCCCTGGACCTGGTGTTCCAGTCCATCGCCGGCACCGAAGCGGCCAACGCCAGTTTCGGCATCAGCCTGAACATCTTGCAGGAAGGCTACGACGCCGGGCTCAGCCTGAATCGCGGCACCTTGGGCAACAACCTGATGTATTTCGAAACCGGCCAGGGCAGCGCACTGTCGGCCAACGCCCACCACGGCGTCGATCAACAGACCTGCGAGACCCGGGCCTACGCCGTGGCACGGCATTTCAACCCGTTCCTGGTAAACACGGTTGTAGGCTTCATCGGCCCGGAATACCTGTACAACGGCAAACAGATCATCCGCGCCGGCCTCGAAGACCACTTCTGCGGCAAGCTGCTGGGCGTGCCGATGGGCTGCGACATCTGCTACACCAACCACGCCGAAGCCGACCAGGACGACATGGACACCCTGCTGACCCTGCTGGGCGTGGCCGGGATCAACTTCATCATGGGCATCCCCGGCTCCGACGACATCATGCTCAACTACCAGACCACCTCGTTCCACGACGCCCTCTACGCCCGCCAGACTCTGGGCCTGAAGCCGGCGCCGGAGTTCGAAACCTGGCTGGCGAACATGGGCATCTTCACCCAGGCCGATGGCCGGGTGCGGTTTGGCGACAACCTGCCACCGGCGTTCCGTCACGCCCTCGCACATCTGGGATGAGTGAACTGCCCATGGATAAAAAACCTGTCGACCCGCAAAACCCTTGGCTGAATCTGCGCAACCTCACCCCGGCGCGCATCGCCCTGGGCCGCACCGGCACCAGCCTGCCGACCCAGGCGCAACTGGATTTCCAGTACGCCCACGCCCAGGCCCGCGATGCCGTGCACCTGGCCTTCGATCACCAGGGCATTCGCGCACAGTTGACCGAGGGCGGCCGTGAAAGCCTGTTGCTCCACAGCGCCGCGGCCGACCGACACAGTTATCTACAGCGCCCGGACCTGGGCCGACGGCTCGACGACGCCTCCGCGCAAATCCTGCAGGACTACGCAGCGGCCCATCCCGGCGGCGTGGACCTGGCCATCGTCGTGGCTGACGGCCTGTCGGCACTGGCGGTGCATCGCCATACCTTGCCATTCCTGGCGCGGTTGGAAGAACAGATCGCCGCTGAAGGCTGGTCGACGTCGCCGGTGATCCTGGTGGAACAGGGCCGCGTCGCCGTGGCCGATGAAGTGGCACAGCGGCTCGGCGCGAAAATGTCGGTGATCCTGATCGGCGAACGCCCCGGCCTCAGCTCCCCCGACAGCCTGGGGCTGTATTTCACCTACGCCCCCAAGGTCGGCCTGACCGACGCCTACCGCAACTGCATCTCCAATGTCCGCCTCGAAGGCCTGAGCTACGGCATGGCGGCCCATCGCTTGATCTACCTGATGCGCGAGGCCTGCCGCCGTCAGCTTTCGGGCGTCAATCTGAAGGACGAAGCCCAGGTGAACACTCTAGAAGCGGAAAACGGAGCCGATATGAAAGGTAATTTCCTACTGGCGCCGCCCCGAAACTGATCCGCTTATCCGATTGCGTTTTTGATCCGCTTTCAGGCAGCATCAAAAGCACGGCAGCGCGACGTTGTTGTCAGAATATCTGTCGACCTTTGCAGACGAGACCTACCATGCGGATTATCCAAGCGACGCTGGAACACCTGGACCTGCTGACCCCATTGTTCGTCAAGTACCGGGAATTCTACGGCTCACTGCCTTACCCGGACTCGTCTCGAGCCTTCCTCGAAAAGCGCCTGCGCCGCAAGGAATCGGTGATCTACCTGGCCCTGCCCGATGACGACGACAACCGGTTACTGGGCTTCTGCCAGCTCTACCCGAGCTACTCATCCCTGTCCCTCAAGCGCGTATGGATCCTCAACGACATCTACGTCGCCGAAGACGCCCGCCGCCAACTGGTGGCCGACAACCTGATCCGCACCGCGAAAAAAATGGCCAAGGAAACCAACGCCGTGCGCATGCGCGTCTCCACCAGCAGCAACAACGAAGTGGCGCAGAAAACCTACGAATCGATCGGCTTCAAGGAAGACACCGAGTTCAAGAACTACGTGTTGCCGATCAGCGAAGGGCTCTGACCCGATTACCGCGGACTGATCGTTCTGTGGGAGCAAAGCTTGCTCGCGATAGCAGTCTGTCGGGCAACATCAGTGCTGACTGCCCCGCCGCCATCGCGGGCAAGCAGGCATATCTATGGGAGATAGATCTGTTGAAGCAAAGCTTGCTCGCGATAGCGGTCCGTCAGGCCCATCAATGTTGACTGAATAGCCACCATCGCGAGCAAGCTTTGCTCCCACGGGTGTTTCACCCTGCGACGACACATCGAAATCCCTGGCTACAAACTCACCCCGCTCCCCGCCCTCCAGCCCGTATAATGCCGCTCTTCCCGGCTTGTAAGAAAAAGCTACACACTCTGTAGCCATCCTCCAAGCCCGACCCAAAGCCTGCCGAGCCAGGCCACCACCACAGGTGTTATGCATGGATTTCAATCCCCTCGACCTCATCCTGCACCTCGATGTGTACCTCGACCTGCTGGTGACCAACTACGGAACCTGGGTCTACGCCATCCTGTTCCTGGTGATCTTCTGTGAAACCGGCCTGGTGGTGATGCCGTTCCTGCCCGGTGACTCCCTGCTGTTCATCGCTGGCGCCGTCGCCGCCGGTGGCGCCATGGACCCCGTGCTGCTGGCCGGTCTGCTGATGCTCGCGGCGATCCTCGGCGACAGCACCAACTACCTCATCGGCCGCACCGCCGGCGAAAAACTGTTCAGCAACCCCAACTCGAAAATCTTCCGCCGCGACTACCTGCAGCAAACCCACGACTTCTACGACAAACACGGCGGCAAAACCGTGACCCTGGCGCGCTTCCTGCCGATCATCCGCACCTTCGCCCCCTTCGTCGCCGGCGTGGGCAAAATGAACTACCTGCGCTTCTTCGGCTTCAGCGTCCTCGGCACCGTCCTCTGGGTCGGCGGCCTGGTCACCCTCGGTTACTTCTTCGGCAACGTGCCCTTCATCAAGCAGAACCTGTCGCTGCTGGTGGTGGGCATCATTCTGGTGTCGCTGCTGCCGATGATCATCAGCCTGGTGCGCAGCAAAATGAACCAGCGCGCCTCGAAAGCCTGATCATTCATGTGGACCCTGAGCAACTGGCGCCGGCAACGCACCCTCGCCAAACACCCCGTGGCCGAGGACACCTGGCAACGGGTGCGCCAACAATTGAGCTTCCTCGACGGCATCAGCGCCGCCGAGGACCAATGGTTGCGGGAAGCCTGCGTACTGTTCCTGCACGATAAACACCTCACCGCCCTGCCCGGCGTCGAACTGCACCAGGAACAACGCCTGCTGCTCGCCGCCCAGGCCCAACTGCCACTGATGCACCTCGGCGAGCTGAACTGGTACCAGGGCTTCCACGAAATCGTCCTCTACCCCGACGACTTCCTCAGCCCCCAACGCTACCGAGACGCCAGCGGCATCGAGCACGAGTGGGACGGCGAACACAGCGGCGAAGCCTGGCCCCAAGGCCCGATCATCCTGGCCTGGGACGGCGTGATGGCCAGCGGCGGCTGGGACGGCTACAACCTGGTGATCCACGAACTGGCGCACAAACTCGACATGCTCAACGGCGACGCCAACGGCCTGCCGCCACTGCACGCCGACATGCGCGTCAGCGACTGGGCCGAAGCCATGCAACAAGCCTTCGACGACCTCGACCGCCAACTGGACCAGAACCCCGACGCCGAAACCCTCATCGATCCCTACGCCGCGGAAAACCCGGCGGAGTTCTTCGCCGTCACCAGCGAATACTTCTTCAGCGCCCCGGACCTGCTGCACCAGGCCTATCCACGGGTCTATGAACAGCTCAAGGCCTTCTACCGCCAGGATCCTTTGGCCCGGCTGCGGCAACTTCAAGCCGAAGATCCGGTCTATCAGGCGTCATACTAAGGTCTCTAAGACCCTGGTAACGTGGCAACAGCGGCCGAATATGCCTATAATCGCCGCCACTTTTTGGTCAATCCGACCAAGTCATTTGGTCAACTAACGGGGGCACCGCCCAATGAGCTACAGCAAGATTCCGGCTGGCAAAGACCTGCCGAACGACATCTACGTCGCGATCGAAATCCCGGCCAACCACGCCCCGATCAAATACGAAATCGACAAAGACAGCGACTGCCTGTTCGTTGACCGTTTCATGGCCACCCCCATGTTCTACCCGGCCAACTACGGTTACATCCCCAACACCCTGGCCGACGACGGCGACCCCCTCGACGTGCTGGTCGTGACCCCATACCCAGTTGCCCCAGGCTCGGTCATCCGCGCCCGTCCAGTCGGCATCCTGAACATGACCGACGACGGCGGCGGCGATGCCAAAGTCATCGCAGTGCCACACGACAAACTGTCGCAACTGTACGTCGACGTGAAGGAATACACCGACCTGCCACCACTGCTGATCCAGCAGATCGAACACTTCTTCGAGAACTACAAAGACCTCGAAAAAGGCAAGTGGGTCAAGATCGAAGGCTGGGCCGGCGCAGATGCCGCCCGCGAAGCGATCACCAAGTCAGTTGCCGCCTACAAAGGCTGAAACAAACTTGAAAAGAACCCCGGTTTGCCCCGGGGTTTTTTTATGCCTTAATGGTTTCTAATACGAGCCTGTATTAACACCGTTTACCCACGTTTAGCCCGCGCCTTTCAAATCCCAAAAACGGAAAGATCGTCTTATATATTTGAACGACATGTTTATTGCCGAAAACACAGTCGCCCCTAAACTTTCCGTTTATGAAAATACTTTCCAGTGGCGACCGCTTCCGAGCCCTTCTAAAAGAAGCGAATATCCGATCCGCCGACTTCGCGAAGTTATACGGCGTGAAATCCCAACACGTGAACAACTGGTTCAACCGTGGCATCCCGCCAGGACGCATCCACTCCATCGCCAGCCTGCTGACCGTCAGCCCGGAGTGGCTCGCCCACGGCGAAGGCCCGCAAACCCCATTGGGCCTCGGCCCCGGCACCACCTACGAGGCGGCCGAAAACGATGGCGTCTACAGCGTGCTGGAACCCACGGACATCGAACTGCCTTTCTATAAGGAAGTCCCCATCGCCCCCGGCGAAACCAAAACCCACATCGTCGAAATCCCCGACCAATCCATCCGCCTGCCCCGCAGCCACCTCGAAACCCTGGAAATAAACCCCAACGACGCCATCTGCCTCACCATGGTCGGCGACAGCATGGCCGAACGCATCGAAGACGGCTCCACCCTCGCCATCGACCGCGGCCTGACCCAAATCGTCGACGGCCAAATCTACGCCCTCGAACACGACGGCATGCTCCGCATCAAATACCTGCACCGCATCCCCGGCAACCGGCTACGCCTGCGCAGCCACAACAGCGCGGCCTACCCGGACGAAGTCTTCAGCGCCGAACAGATCGACGCGCAGAACATACGGGTGATCGGCTGGGTGTTCTGGTGGTCCACCCTCAACAAACAGAGACCGCCGGTGTGCGATTGACCCACCCGAACGGAAAGACAGGCAAAGCTCCTAGTGGCGAGGAGCCTTGTGGTGAGGAGCTTTGTAGTGAGGAGCTTTTGTGGCGAGGGAGCTTGCTCCCGCTGGGCTGCGCAGCAGCCCCCTGCTTTTCCCCTAAATCACCCTAACCCAATGATTCCACACCACTTACCACTGGGATTCTGCCAAAAACCCGAGTATCCTCCGCCCCACATTTGCGAGCCCACGCCTCGCACCGACAAGGCAGATCACTTTCTGACCAAGTCCCACAGCCGGCCGCAAGAGCCGGATGTACGTTTTGAAGGCTGGTGAGGTTTGTCAAAAACGAACTGAGTTAGTCAACGAGAAGCCGGCCATAAGCCGGCTTTTTAATGTCCGATGTAATCCCATAAACCTTTCTCCCAGCTCAGATTCAGCCCGTATCCGAGCTATCAACGCCCAAAATCCTCCTAAGGATCTATCAATCCTGCATCACCTATGACATGTAGGTAGCCCGGCGGGTTAAACTCGGCTTTTTTGCCTACTCCAAGGAGTTGCTGCGTGAACACGGAAAATCATTCCCAGACGGCCGCCTTTCTCTGGTCGATTGCCGACCTGCTGCGTGGTGATTTTAAGCAATCCCAGTACGGTCGCATTATCCTTCCATTCACCCTGCTGCGACGCATGGAGTGTGTGCTCGCACCGACCAAAGATGCTGTGATTCGCGAGTTTTACGCCCAGGAAGGCCGCCCGGACACCGTGCGTGAAATGTATATGCTGCGTGCAACAGGTGGTCTGCAGTTCTTTAACGCATCGCCGCTGACCCTCAGCACATTGTCCGATACGCAGACCGCCGCCGATCTGATGAGCTATGTGCAGGCCTTCAGCAAAGACGCCCGTGAGATCTTCGAACACTTCCACTTCGAAGACTTCGTTCAACAACTGGCCAGCGCCAACCTGCTTTATCAGGTTGTTCAACGGTTTGCTGCGACCGATCTGAGCCCCGAGCGCATCAGCAACTTCGGCATGGGCATCATTTTCGAAGAGTTGATCCGTAAGTTTGCCGAAAGCTCCAACGAAACCGCCGGGGAGCATTTCACCCCACGCGATATCGTGCACCTCACCACATCGTTGGTTATTACCAATCAGGACCACAAGCTCGCGCCCAACAACATCGTCACCATCTATGACCCAACCGCCGGCACCGGCGGTTTTCTGTCTGAGGGTGATGAATACATCCAGTCCATCAGTGAAAAGGTCAGCGTGTCGCTGCACGGCCAAGAGCTCAACCCCGAGTCCTATGCCATCTGCAAGGCGGACATGCTGATCAAGGGCCAGGACGTGGCCAGCATCAAGCTCGGCAACACCCTGTCCAATGACCAACTGCCCGACAAGCGCTTCGACTTCATGCTCAGCAACCCACCGTTCGGCGTGGAATGGAAGAAGGTGCAAAAGCAGATCAGCGACGAGCATAACCACAAGGGTTTCGACGGCCGCTTCGGTCCTGGTCTGCCACGCGTGTCCGACGGCTCGCTGCTGTTCCTTCTGCATCTAGTCAGCAAGATGCGCGATCCGCGCGACGGGGGCTCGCGCATCGGTATCATCCTTAACGGCTCGCCGCTGTTCACCGGCGGTGCGGGCTCGGGCGAGTCGGAGATTCGCCGCTACCTACTGCAAAACGATCTGGTCGAAGCCATAGTCGCACTGCCGACCGACATGTTCTACAACACCGGCATTGCTACCTATGTGTGGATACTCAGCAACCATAAAGCCGCCGCACGTCAGGGCAAGGTGCAGTTGATTGACGGAACGCAGCATTTCGCCAAAATGCGCAAGTCGCTGGGCAGTAAGCGCCAACACATCACCGAGGATCAAATTAGTGAACTGGTGCGCCTGTACGGCTGCTTTGAGCAAACCGCGCAAAGCAAGATCTTCCCCATCGATGCCTTCGGCTACCGCCGCATCACCGTCGAGCGCCCGCTGCGTCTGAACTTCCAAACCAGTGCTGAGCGCATCGCTAAAGTGCGGGAAGAAAAAACCATCGAGAAACTCGACAGCACCACCAAGCAAGGCCTGATCCTTGCTCTGCAAGCAATGGACGCAAGTGTGCTACACCGCAATCGCGAGCAGTTCAGCAAGCTGCTGAAAAAATTCCTTACCGCGCACAGCATCAGCCTCAGCACGCCGGAGCTAAAAGCCCTGCTCAATGCCTTGAGCGAGCGCGACCCCGAGGCGGATATCTGCACGACCAAGGGCCGCCCGGAAGCGGATGCCGGCCTGCGCGACAACGAGAACGTGCCACTAGGCGAGTCGGTGCACGACTACTTCCAGCGCGAAGTCATCCCCCATGTACGGGATGCCTGGATCGACGAGAGTAAACGGGATGAGCAAGACGGCGAAGTCGGCATCGTCGGCTTCGAAATCCCCTTCAATCGCCATTTCTACGTATTCCAACCACCACGCCCGCTGTTCGAGATCGACCACGATCTGAAAGCCTGTACCGACCAAATAAAGCAGATGATCGAGGGGTTGTCGGCATGACGTTTCCAGCATACCCCTCGTACAAGGACTCTGGTTCTGAATGGCTAGGTGAGGTTCCTCAGCATTGGGAAGCGATCATCGCTAAACGTCTATTCAGGAATGTTAGGGACGTTGCGCAGCCAAGTGCCGAACAGCTAGCAGCAACTCAAGCATATGGCGTCATTCCACAAAAGGATTTTATGGAAAGGAACGACGTGAAAGTTGTTTTAGCTCTTGCAGGCACACATAACTTTAAAGAAGTTTTGGCTGATGATTTCGTAATTAGCCTTAGGTCATTTCAAGGGGGAATAGAGCATTCTGCATACAGTGGCTGCGTTAGCCCTGCGTATACAGTTCTGCGCCAAAATTCTGCGGGTGTGACCAGTCCGAATTTTTTTAAATACCTACTTAAAGATGGGGCTTATATTTCAGCTTTGCAGTCGGTGACAACGGGCATAAGAGAAGGAAAAACTATCACTTATGATCAGTTTGGATCATTGCTGCTGCCGGTTGCACCTTTCTCCGAGCAAGTCCAAATCGCCCGTTTCCTTGACCACGAAACCGCCCGCATCGACGCGTTGATCGAAGAGCAGCAGCGTCTGATCGAACTGCTCAAGGAAAAGCGTCAGGCCATGATTTCTCATGCCGTCACCAAAGGCCTCGCTCCGACGGTGCCGATGAAAGACTCCGGCGTTGAGTGGCTAGGTGAGGTCCCTGCGCATTGGACTGTGACAAAGTTAAAGTTCGTGATAGATCAAGTCGTGGACTGTCCGCATGAAACCCCTATTTATGATCCAGACGGTGATTATCTTGTAATTAGGACAGCAGACATTGATCAAGGCGTACTGAAACCCGAACGGATGTATCGATTAGATCGAGAGCAGTACAATCACCGCATCCGTCGCATGCCCCTTGAGAAAAATGACGTTGTATATAGTCGTGAAGGAGAACGCTGGGGGCACGCGGCCTTGGTTCCTCAGGGGGGCCTGTATGCACTTGGGCAGAGAATGATGCAACTTCGTGTCTGCGGCAGTATTTGCCCTGAGTTCTTTATGTATCAGTTAAATTCTGTCACCACATATAGGCAAGGTGAGGTAGATACAGTTGGTGCAACAGCACCGCATGTGAATATTTCGACGGTTATTAACTATTGCTTGACGCGTCCTGCAATGGCTGAGCAAAAAGAAATTTCCCATTATTTGAACAAGAACCTCAGCGCCCTAGATTGTTTGATCGGCGAGTCACTTGAGATGAAGGGGCTTCTGCAAGAGCGCCGATCTGCCCTAATCTCCGCTGCTGTCACCGGAAAAATCGACGTACGCGGTTG
Organism: Pseudomonas sp. FW305-28; assembly: GCF_017351395.1. Taxonomy (NCBI): domain Bacteria; kingdom Pseudomonadati; phylum Pseudomonadota; class Gammaproteobacteria; order Pseudomonadales; family Pseudomonadaceae; genus Pseudomonas; species Pseudomonas sp. FW305-28. The sequence goes on along the minus strand of NZ_JACNDD010000039.1, from coordinate 20,834 downwards.
GCAGCCACCGACCAGCGTTCAAGCCCCCGTATTAGAAGCAGAGGCCGTATAAATGGCAGACAGCAAGGAAGCGCAATTCCAGCAGGACATCATCGACGTCCTGGCCGCCCAAGGCTGGCTGGTTGGCACTGCCAGCAGCTACGACCGCCGCACGGCGCTGTATACCGAAGATATGCTGGGCTATTTCAAGGATGCCTGGCCGGAGCGTTGGGACAAGTTCGCCAAGGCCAACCCGACTGACCCCAACGGCGTGCTGGTGCAAAAGCTGGTGCGCGAGCTGGAGCAGAGCGGCACTCTGGATGTGCTACGCCATGGCTTCAAGCTGCCGGCAGTGAAGGTGGAGCTGTGCAGCTTCCAGCCCGACCACGGCATGAACCCGGATACCCTCAAGCGTTACCAGTGCAACCGCCTGCGCGTGGTACCGGAGGTATCCTACTCGCCCCATACGCGTGATGGGGCTAGCGGCGGGCAGAGCTACAACCCACGGCTCGATCTGGTGCTATTCGTCAACGGCATTCCCACCGCGACGCTGGAGCTGAAAAGCGAGTTCAAGCAGTCAGTGGAAAACGCCAAGCGCCAGTACCGTTACGACCGCCCGGTAAAAGACCCGCTGACGCGCAAACCCGAACCGCTGCTGACCTTCAAGCGTGGAGCGCTGGTGCACTTTGCCGTGGGCCAGAACGAAGTGGCGATGACCACCACACTAGCGGGGAAAGACACCTTCTTCCTACCGTTCAACCTCGGCAGCGAAGAAGGCGGTGCGGGCAACCCGATGCCGGAGGATGACAGCCAATACGCCACCAGCTATCTGTGGCAACGCCTGTTGCAGCCGGATGCATGGCTCAAGGTACTGGGGCGCTTTCTACACTTGGACAAAAAAACCAGCGAAGGCTTCGACGGCACGCTGGTTACCAAGGAAACAATGATCTTCCCGCGTTACCACCAATGGGAAGTGGTCAATAAGTTGGTCAACACCACCCGCGCCGAAGGGCCTGGAAAGCGCTATTTAATCCAGCACAGCGCTGGCTCGGGCAAGTCCAACTCCATCGCCTGGACCGCCCATCAACTGGCCTCGCTGTATGACGACGCCGGCCAACGGCTATTCAATTCGGTAATCGTAGTCACCGACCGCACGGTGCTGGACAGCCAACTGCAGAACACCATCTATCAGTTCGAGCACGCTCAGGGCGTGGTCAAACCGATTAGTCGAGATGTCGGCAACCAGAGTAAATCCGAGCAACTGGCCGAGGCGCTGGCTGAACAGACGCGCATCATCATCGTCACCATCCAGACCTTCCCGGCGCTGTTCGATGCCCTGGACAAGTACCCCAAGTTGGCCAGCGGACGTTATGCAGTGATCGCCGATGAGGCACACTCCTCCCAAACCGGCTCGTCCGCCAGCAAACTAAAACAGATTCTGGGTAGCGATGCGCCAGATGTCGAAGAGGTGAGTGCCGAAGAACTGCTGGACGCCGCCGTGCAAGCGCGTCAACCGAATGAGCGCATCAGCTACTACGCCTTTACCGCCACCCCCAAGGCCAAGACCTTGGAGCTGTTCGGTCGCCCGGCCGACTCGACACTGCCAGCCAGTTCCAGCAACAAGCCTGAGGCCTTTCACCTGTACTCCATGCGCCAGGCAATTGAAGAAGGCTTCATCCTCGACGTGCTGCGCAACTACACCACCTACAGCACCGCTTGGAAGATCGCCCATCCAGATGACCAAGACGACGAGGTGGATAGTAAAAAAGCACGCATCAAGTTGGCGCGCTGGGTGCGTCTGCATCCATACAACATCAGCCAGAAGGTTGAGGTGATCGTCGAGCACTTCCGCGCCAACATCCGCCACCTGCTGGGCGGCCAAGCCAAGGCCATGGTGGTGACCAGCAGCCGTCAAGAAGCAGTGCGTTATCAGTTGGCGGTCAAAGCCTATGTGCAGCAAATGGGGTACGGCGATGTGCACCCCCTGGTGGCTTTTTCCGGCAGCGTGTTAGCCGATGAGGTGATTCCCGAAGAGCTCACGGAAAATAGCAATCTGCTCAATGCTGGTTTGAATGGCCGTGATCTAGCGGATGCCTTCGACACTCAAGATTTCAACGTGATGATCGCGGCCAACAAATATCAGACCGGTTTCGATCAGCCCAAGCTGTGCGCCATGTACGTGGACAAGAAGCTGCAAGGTGTGGACTGCGTGCAAACTCTATCGCGGCTGAACCGCACTTTCGGTGACAACAAGGAAACCTTCATTCTCGATTTCTTCAACGAGCCGCAGGATATTCTCGACGCCTTCTTGCCGTACTACACCAAGGCCGAACTGACTGATGTAACCAACCCGCAAATCATCTATGACCTGCAAAAGAAGTTGGATGCCGAGGGGATCTATCACTGGCAAGAGGTCGAGGCGTTCGCCATGGCCTTCTTTGATCCCAAGGCGGCGGCAAGCAAGCTCAGCTACTACTGCACTCCAGCAAAGGAGCGCTTTGCCAAGCGCTACGCCCTCTCGGTGGAATCGCGCCAACAAGCGCTTGACTACAAGCGTACAGCCGAGGCCAACGGCGACAGCGCCGGCTTGAAAAAGGCTGAGCACGCCCTGAAAGAGGCCGGCGAACAGATCGATCAACTCGACCTGTTCCGTAAAAATCTGCAGAGCTTCGTGCGCCTGTATGAGTTCCTGTCGCAGATCGTGCCCTATGAAGACCGCGAACTGGAGCAACTCTGTGTATACGCCAAGCACCTGCATCCTTTACTGCGAGTGGATCGCCTGCAAGAAAACGACGTCGACGTCGGCGAGCTGCAACTGAGCCACTACCGTCTAAGCAAACGTGCCGAGCACACGCTGCGCCTCAGCGAGGAAAAGGGCGAGTACACCCTCAAACCTGGCAGTGACGTTGGCAGCGGTAAGCCCCATGACCCAGAGAAAAAGCGGTTGTCAGAAATTATCGAGGCGCTGAACGATATCTTCGGTGCCGAGGTAAGCGACGATGACCAGCTGCAGTTCCTCACCGGCATTGCCCAGCGTATTAGCCGCCAGGAGGATGTAATGGCCCAGGTGAACAACCACTCGGTGGATCAAGTCATGCATGGGCTGTTCCCCAAACGAGTGCTGGATACCGTACTGGACGCCATGACCGATCACGAAAAGTTGTCGCTGGAAGTGCTGGATAACGAAACCAAGAGCCGGGCGTTTGCCTTAATGATTTTGAAGATGCTGAAGTCGGCGGCTATTTTCAGCGAAAGCGATTTGCACGGCGTCTGAAAAACATAAATCAGGACTTCGCAGCTAGAGGCTTGGCGTTTTTTCATTCTCGCCCAAAATAGTATTTCTAATGCTCCGCCCCCCCCCCGAAAGGGGGGGAGCTATTTAAAAAGAATGCAAGTCCGCAAAAGGGCTAACAGATCCTTGGGTACGGCCACCACTACGGCATGCTCACATCTCCGACAGCAGCCACTTCGTCGTAATGCGGAAAACGTTGTTTCAATCGCTCAATCGTCCACCGCCATTTAGGCGTAGTGGGACGACAAACCGTATTCTGATTACCAAACATTCCGACCTCCCGCACAGCCTGACTTACAGGCACGCTTTGCAGCCATTGAACCGGAACGAAGTAGTCGCAGCGCTCCGGATCATCGGCAAACTCAGCGTGATAGGTGGCGCGCTTTGCAACCTCCAGTATCGGCCGCTCCTCGCCATCCTGCATGACTGTGAACTCATTTGCAGGCGTGGACGTTCCCAAAACACGCCCTACACCGACGTAACCTTGCTGGGGAATATTTACCCAGATCCGATCTCCCGGAGAAAGGAGCTGCAAGGTCTTGCTGTACCACGCACCGCCACCACCAGAAATGAAACCGAACTCCACGGCATCAGCCCATGAACGCGAGACGGAGTCCCCGAACGAACAGTAAAATTCTCCATTCCAGGGCTCGCCATGTCCTTCACTGGTCGATACGGCGTTCACTTGGGTCTGAACAGGATCGAGTAACCAGGATCGGCTCAGCAATTGCTGATCGCCTACCTGGAAAACTTGGAAGCAAAGCACGTTGATCGGAATATCTCGCTTGCTGAGGTATTCAACGATTCGTTCGCTGCTGGCGTCCAACTCTGTGGCGACGATGATGAGTTGATGGCTTTTATTCAGATCATCATCGTCGAGCACACGGCCAAAGCGCGCGAGAAAATCTGCATACAAACTGCTCCCAGGTCGGAACCGTTGATAAATCGCCGCGATTTCGTTCTCACGCAGACTTTCAACCCAAACGGCATAGTCGAGGGCCTGAGCAACGACTTCACGGGGTGTGCGATCTCTTTTGAGCTCAATCAGCACCAGACTTCCATCAGGCGCAATGGCCAGCAGGTCAATGCGGCCGCCCATTCCGGTGGACTCTTGCCTGCCTACTAGCATCCACTCCTCAGAAAGGATGCTGGGAGAGCTGATGATCATTTCCTCAAGTAGCTGCTCGCTGGCCAATCGGCTTTGGCGAAGCTTGTTCGGTACAAGACCGACGGTCCAGATGTCCGTTTTTATAGGCAAGTTGTAAATCCTTTTTTTCGGCACTGCATTCATCAATGCAAATACTGTTGTTGAGTAACCCGATCCCGCTACCGAGTCCCCAATAGCTCCCCAAACTCCGAAGCTTGAATCTCCGAAGCCCCGCTTAACATATCGCGCGCCAATGCCCGTCGCTTGCTTAACAAGTCGTCAAGTGTCGCCTCAAAAGTCGGCATCTCTGGATCACGCACGGTTGGGTAATAAACGTACACATCCTTTTTTTGACCAATCCGATATGCACGGTCTGTAGCCTGATCTTCCTTTGCTGGGTTCCAGCACCGGGTGAAGTGAATCACATGGTTCGCAGCCTGGACGTTGACGCCAAACCCGACAGCAATGGTAGAGAGGATAATCACGGCAAAGCCAGGCTGCTCCTGAAACTGGTCGATTAGTCTCTGCCGGCTATTGGCGCTTTGACTGCTGGTACTCGTATCGCCATTGATGACCGTTGCACGGAATCCAAAATGCTCTTGAATGGAGTGCTGAAGCTCCCGCTGTATGTCCCGTAGCTCAGTGAAGAGAATGACCTTATCGTCCTTACCTGCTCTTTTAATGCCTTCCAGGGTTTGAATCAGCCACTGCAGCTTTGGCGAATTATCGCGTAAGCGCCTATCGGGTTGGACGCTGTAAGGGTGGGCGCAAATGAGCTTGAGCTTGTGCAATAAACCGAGCATGCCAGACGTTTTTTGATCGAGCTGCTCTTCGATCTGCTGCTTCTTGGTATACGCGGATATTTCGGACAGATACAAATTGCGCTGCAAGGCATGCATGCCCAATGAACGGCATGCTGCGTCTTCTATTTTGGCGGGCAAATCTTTAGCGATGTCCAACTTGGTACGGCGCAGAGTCTGTGGGTCGATAAGCCCTCGAAGGCGCTCCAGAGCAATCGTATCTCGCTCCAATGCGGCTTCGATTGGGCGCTGATACTCCCGACCGAATTGGTTCAATCCACCCAAAAAACCTGGCTGGATGAAGTCGAAGAGGCACCAAAGATCAATCAGAGTGTTCTCGACAGGCGTACCGGTACATGCCACTCGAAATCTTGCAGGAATGGCTTTAATCGCTTGAGTTACCAGTGCCGCTGGGTTCTTCAGCTTCTGTGCTTCATCACACACGACGATCGACCACTGCTGGCGTGCCAGGGAAAACTCCTGATCGCGAAGTGTCTCGTAAGTTGTTAGGACGATTCGGGCGCCGCCCATCCAACCCGGGCGCAGAAGATTCTTGATGCCCTTTGCTTTCAAGTCAGCAGGGATTTCTTCCTTCTTGAACTTCACTGCACTCAAGGCCGAGCCATACAGCTTCAGCACTGGCAGCGCGTCAGCGAAAAAGAAGCGCTGAAGCTCACGCTCCCAGTTATCAAGCAATGAAACTGGGGCGATGATGAGTGTCGGCTTGTCTTGTGGGTACTTTTCCAGGTACCAAACTAGGAAGGTGAGCAACTGGATTGTTTTTCCCAGCCCCATGTCATCAGCGAGCAAGCAGCCTGACACGTCCGAGGGGGACAAACGGAACAAGTGCTGCAACCACGCGACGCCTTGAAGCTGGTGCTCACGCAAGACAACTTCAGGCTTGAGCAAGCAGGGCAACTCTGGCGTTGCGTCCAAAGCGGCACGTAACGCGGCCTGACGAATCTGAACGTAGGTCGGTTCCTCAATGTTGTGGCCGATTTGCAGTACGGCGCGACCAACCTTTTCCTGTTCCTGGACCAGGCTGGTCCCGACAGGAGCGATCTTCTTGGACCATGCATCAAACAATTGCTCGGCGGCAGCAATTGAGAGCGGTGTTTCGGACTCTGGCAAACAGACCGTTTCATCACCGGCAGCGCGAGCTTCGTCCAGCCGCTGCTCAAACGCTTCAAATTGAGCACGGTCGGATGGATCCCAACGCCCAAGGATTTCTGCGTCAATGCCCAGCGCCGCCACATCCTTCGGCAACCAGTTTTCGGTCGCCTCTTTGACGAGGAAAGGCGAAGTAATTCTTTCCGCTTCCCCGATGCCAGTCACACGGTCGCCGTAAAGAGACAGGTCCAGGACTGAGTCGAATTCAATACCAGCCGCTTCGTTTTGCCAACGCTTAAGCAGATCGCTAATACCTGCCAACTGGCGCAAATCAAAATCGCTGAGTTCCAGCTCATAGCCCTGCCAGAAACCAGCTGGCATTCCTGCGGCCAATTTCAGTTGCAATTCATGCACGAATGGCGCGAGTTCATAGGCTGCTTTGAATTCAACTTCGATGGGCGCTTGCGGGGTTGGCGAGATCGGTTCGAGCGTCAGGTTTACCCGCTCGATGCGCTGTCCCGCATCATCCAGCTTGGGCTCCAGATGAAAGCGGTGAAAGAAAATTCCAGCCTCAGCTAGTTCCTCTTCATAGGTCTCGGCATCCAGTACTTGCGCAGCGCTTTCGCCGAGTGCGCTGTAAGGGTTACGGACGAAGGAAAGTGCATTGTCCCCAGCCACCCGACGCCCAGGCAACGAGCGCACATAGTCCAATACAGATTTGACTTCAGGCTCGATCAGGACGTGAGTCAACGATCCATCATCACCGATCACCCGGTATCGATCCTGAACCTGATTGGCACCATCGAAACTCTCAAGCCAGTTAACCGGCTGGCCCTCAAAGGTAGGTTGCAATTCGATAACCGGCGTATTACCTACTGTCGATTTTCTCGGGTTGAGCCGCAGGCTTTCAGGCTTGATAACGACCGTTTTATCCAAAAAACCATCCATACCTGCACCTGCCTTGCGCGCCAACTTCCTGATGCTGGCCCAGCCAATCTGGTTAGTTACTTCACCCGGCTCATTTTGTTGAGCCAGGTAAAGTTGCCGTACCGCACCGGTTAACTTCCAGCACGACTCAGCCAAAATCTCCATTTTTCCGTGGTACTGGAGGATCGCGCCCGTACGCTGCACCTGCACATTTGCATTGGATTGCGGGTCACGCCATCCACTGACGGAGACCTTGAAATCGTCGGAGGCAAGGCTGCCTTGGCTGCTCAGTTGAGGAATGAGAGCTGTCTGGGGTGGCAATTTCAATAACGGCAGACTTGTTAAGTGCTCTGGCTCGTCAAGAAGTCGATAGAGCTCATCCCACGTCAGTAGCCAGCGATCGCTGAGTTGGGAGATGAACTCCTCCTCTTCCAACTGATCCAGATAGCTTGCCAGCGGCCAGGATTCTGCGTTATCCGCCAAGCTCAGGGGATAACAAATGCCCTGCTCCTCAATGGAAAAAACAGGCTCAGTATTTTCTAACGCCGAACTCGGCTGCAGGCCAATGCCTTTGAGGAAACGCTTGAGCATTACTGTCTCCAGAACCGGAGTGGCTGGTGATTGACGGGCTTGAAGCCCAGGCGTTGGAGCACGGCAACGGCGGCCAGGTCGTTGTCATCAAGCTGGACCTGAAACGCACCGCCGCGCGCGCGCTGGTCATAGACTTTGTGTTTGACCGACTTGAGGGCGTCACGGACTTGGTCTTCGAAAGGCAATGGTTTGGCTGAACCTGGCGCTCCGGCCTGACTCTGCACACGAATACCCAATTTATCGAGGGCATCATCGAATTTGCTGAGCCAGCCCTCTACGCGATTTGGGCGGCTAGGTGCTGGAGAATGCCGCATTCGGTCCAGCGCACGGTGAGGCTGCTTCAGCTCGCTCGCCAACTCCAGCATTGACTTGTCTGGATTGAAAGGCGACTTGTCCGCCTGATACACATAGCAAGCATTTCCGGTTCCGGAGAACTCCACGAAAAAATAGTTCTCAATCTGCATGATGACGGCGTTGTTATGACCGGGGCCACCAACCAGTCGGCTAAGGCGCCCCTTGTTCTTCTCACGGAAATGGACGAAGTCCCGCCCACTGTCATGCCAAGCATCCGAGCCCATGACGATTCGGGTGTAACTCATCTGGTTAGCAAAACGTAGCCAATAATGCAGACGTGATTGATCGACCTCTGCTTCGCCTTTGAGCAAATTGAAGAAGTGCTCAAGGTCTTCCTTCGCAAACCACGCGACGACCATCGCACACACATCTTTTTCAACATACTGCAGCCAACTGTTTTGTCTGGAACGGATCTGAGGGCTACCCCAATTGTCGAGTGCGACCTGTTTTAGCAGCGACGACGGCTTTTCTCGATAAGCTGCTACGTGATAGCGCGCCAGACATGCACTCAAAATGTCGTTCATGTACCGCGGATGCTGCCGGCCGATGTCGACAAGGTCGGCTAAGCGCTGAGAAAACTCGGCGTCATCCAACATAAAAATACGAGAGATAAGTACGTTAAAGATCCTTCGCCACAGCCAACTGCTATCAGGGATCTGCGCAATCGTCTGCAATGCCGAAAGGTCGCTGATCTCTCCCTTGAACATCTGGTCACCCAGCCTGACGCCTGCCTGCTCGGAAAAAAGCTCCTGATGCTGCTGGACGATATGCACCCATTCCTTCTCGCGCTTTTGCTGACCTCTGACGCACTCGAAGCCAAGCTGAACGTCTGCCCGCAACACACACCAATTGGCGTTCTGATCAGGCGTTGCGGCCTCGTACCCAAAGTAGCTGAAGCACAGCGCCAACCAATCTCGGCGACTCAGTCTCCGTTGTTCAATGCGGTGATGGATTTCTTTATGCACTCGGTCAAAAAGCTGGTCATCGTCCAGTATCGGTCCGACTCGCTCACTCTTGTCCGAGAGACCGGCAAAGACCAAACGCCATTCTGAGGCGTTGAGTGGGAGTACATTACGGAACTTGTTTATCGCTGCGCGGCGCTTTTCCTGAGGTGGCGGCAGAGCTTTTTCAGCGCGTTCGAATCTTTCGTAAAGATCAATTCCCGCAGCACCGAGACGGGGGAATCGCGCCAACGGTTCAGGTGCCGGCCCCGTGCGATGTGCCAACAGACTCAGGTTAATCGCGGCGGAAAGCCTTGCAATCGGGCTAGTCATCGGTTCATCGCCAACTGACACTTTTCCAGATCAGTGTTATTGAATACCGGCACCTCTGGCTTGAGGTTGTCTTCCTTTTCCTTTAAGCCAAAGAACTGCATGCGCAACTCCACTCGCCGGCTTTCTTCCTTGGTGTCCTTTGCATTGTTGAACGACACACCGCCGGCCAGGAACATCGATCTGATTTGCTGTTGGTGCTCCGGTGACAATCCAACTTGGAGGGGACTGCGGCTATCGAGCAGACTGCACATCACCCATTCTGAGCGCTGCAGTGAAAGGTGCAGGTTATAAAGATAGGAACCGTCAGTGTCTGTCGATCCCTCAATCACAACCTGTTTGAACCACTTTCGGCCCTCTTCACTGTTAGCGGCGTCCAGAATCATCGGCACAACCTCCTGAAGTGCCGACTGGCCATCGTTGCTCAGCGCGTACTGGTTATGTCCAAAGCGGCCTGCATCGCCGAAGCTAATCCGGTTGTCTTTGCAGTCTACAACGATGGTTTTACTGGCAGCCTTCGCCTTAAGGCTCAGGTGCTCGCAGATTTGACTAATGTCCTTATTACGCTGCTTCTCTCCTTGCTCCGCTTGGTTAATACGCTGCGTAACAGAACTCAAAGCCGCCACCATGACGACGAGGAAGAGAATCATCATCGCGGTCATTAAATCCGCGAAGGATATCCAAAAAGGCTTTTCTCCCTCGTCTTTTGAACGGGCAACCGAAGGCATTTGCTTACTAAACATCGACTAGCCTCCGTTACTGCCTGATTCGTTCCATGATGTCACCGAAGTCGTCGAGGCTTTCCTTGACCCCCTCTACACCGCCAGCGAGGCTCTTGACTGCTTTATCTAGTTCGGTGTCCAGGCTACCCAGGGTTTGTCTCAGCACCCGATCCATGCCATCACCGAACTCTTTGAAGCCGTTACCGAGCACACCACTGATGTTTTCCAGGTATTCATGCACTTCACGGTTAAGCGCCTGCATCCGCTCACTTTGAACCTTCAGGTCCTGGAGATACTGGCTGCGACCGCTGGCCTCTCCTTGTGCACTCGCGACTACCCCTTCAATCACAGCAAGTGTTTTCGCTAACGCTTCACGATTGTTTCGGTAATCCGCGACCACGGTATTCAGCTCACGTGACGCCTGTGCAAGCTCAGTCCCTGCGCCCTGAACTGTCCCCATAAGTCCCGCAGTCGACTCACTGGCTCGTGCAACACTTTGTCCGGCCGTTTCAAACCGCTCAGCCGCCGCCCGCATCTTGTCTGCGCCTAGCTGCATACTCTGCAGATGCTGCTCTGTTTGGGCACTCAATGCCTTGACGGTGTCCTGGGCAGATCTCTGTTGCTCAGACACTGTTTGCAGCAGCGCCTTAACCTGCTCGTCAAGGCCGCCAACCAGATCGCGGGTACCTTGATGGAGATCAGCCTGCGCAGCACGTGTGGATTGATCCATCTGCTGCTGTCCATATTCCAGTTGCTTGAAGACTGCCGAGAGTTGCTCACCCAGCACATCAACAGAGCCCGCAATTTTCGCCATGGTTTCCTGCTGCCCCTGGCCGATGTTCTGTTTGATCGATTCAACAAAAGCCTGGAGATTCTCAGCCATTGCCTGTTGGCGAGCCTCGCTTTGAGCAAACAACCTCTCCAATTGCTCGGCCATTCGAGCGCCTGCTCCCTCCCCTTCGTTGCCAATACGGGCAACCGAAGCTTGGAGATTCGCTAGCATCTCGTTCATCCCCGCTTGCATGGCGTTCTGTCCGGCCTGCATATCGGAGAGTAACTGGGCGATCATGGTTGAGCTGTTTTGGTTCGAGGACTCGCTAGCCGAACGCATATCTTGGATCAGCGTCGAAAAGCCTTGTTGCATTGACTGCATGGCGGAAACGGACTGCACCATCAGTTCGTGAAGGCCATTGAACTGTTGGCCGAACGTACCTTCCAGCTTGTTCATGAAGGCGACGAGAACATCCTGAAGAAGGTTCTGTACCTGCCCTGACTGATCGCCACTGGCGGCCTGAACCGCACCCGCGATAGCCTCAAGCGGGGATTTGAGGCTGTTTTCAATTGCACTGCTTACCTGATCGGCCAACAACTGCCCTGAGTCACGGTAAGTAGTCGACAAGGTATCCGCCAGTTTAAGGCTTTCGCGGACTTGGGTATCTACGAGGTTCTGCAGCATTTCGCGCAGGTCAGTAACCAGGCTGTCCTTGAGCTGACGTGTTTGCACGGAGCTTTCAGCACTAGAGCGTACAAGCTCCGCCAGGTATTCCTCCCCGACGCCACTATCGAAAAGCCCATCGATTGTTTCATTGAACTCTTCAAGCAGTTTATAGCATTGCCCTAGACGCCACTTCTCAGTAATCGTGACGACAATAGACGCCATAATTGAAATAAAGGAGCCGATAAAAGCAAACAAAACATCTTTCAGCAGCTTATCGACGCTGGCGTTAACCTGCTCGGGCGTGCTCGGATCAAAGTGTTGTAGGCCTAACATCAAGCCGAAGAACGTCCCAACAATACCGATGCCAGTCAATATTCCAGGCAGGTGCTTGTAAAACTCAGTACCCAGCGGGGTATCAACCACGCTTTGAGGTGAAAAAAAGTGTGCCGCACCAGCGGTAGCGCGTGATCGGATGAGGACCTGCTCCCCCTCCTGAAACTCAAATTGGTCGTGCAATGTCTCCGCGTACTCACGCCATGAGTGCTCCAGTCTCCCCCCACCGAACAATCGCTCCAATTCAGCGCGACGGAGAGATGGAGCGAGGCTTTTCACGCCCCGCAAATTTTTGGTGAGAGTTCTTAGCCTGCTACTTAATTTGAAGGACCTGCAAAAATAACGAAAAAAATACCAAGTGCCTAAAACGAAAACGAAGCCAACTACAATTGTGGGGGCAATTAATTGCTCGGGGCTTGCCGCCCCCCAAAGGTGCAACAGCGTAGAAAAATCCATATTTGCTCGCCTTCAAGTGGCCAGATATCCGATTTAAAAACCCCACTCACCGATGTGGCGATCGCTAAATGACCTCTCATTTGGCGACTGCGATTTGTTCGGCGAAATGCGAGTTCAAAAAGGAAGGAACGACAATTTCACTGCAGCTCCACTGGAGCCTGTCATGGACATACAGTAAGAAATCATGTCCTTATGCCAGCACATTAGCTCGCCCCTAAGCCGCAGTAAAGCGGCATGCGACCATTGGATCCCTTCCAGGTTTGCCCCCGACTCATGAGGTAGACTGCAGTCCCATTGAGACAGCATTACTCTCGCGCTTTCCTTCGAGCGTCAATTGCACTTTCGGGTAATTTAGGTAAGAGACCAACAGCTCTGGTTGGCGAACCACCCAAGCCTTGGAGCGCAAGGTCAAGCAAATAGATAGCTCATCATTTCGGGGCTCCCGGATACGAAAAAGGTCTTGCCAAGCAAGACCTTTTTTACGCCAGGAGGTCAGCGAACGCCCCGCTCTACCTCACCTCAACAATATCTAAAGCCCGATTCGCCAGCAGCTCACTCACCTCAATCACCTGCAAAATCCCCAACGCAAAATGCCGTCGTGATCCCTCAAGACCAAACGCCAAATCATTGATCATGGCATTGGCCGAAGCCAGGTTTTCACTGAGATTGGCCAGCAGACATTCCGAATCAACGTCAGGTGCGATACGGAAGATGGTGTCGGACTTATCAGACGTTTCTTTCTTCGGCGTAGGCTTCAGATAAAAATCCAAAGCCCGGTTCGCAGCATCATCAAGCTTCTTGTTACGAGCAGACTGAACGCGAGACTCATGTTCGTCCGCAGTTGGCGGGTTCGGTGTAATTTTGACCATGGTAAAACTCCTAGAGTCTGTTGGAGCTACCACCCTTCGCTGCGAAACGAAGTATGGGGTGGCAGCTGTACGCGGGTTCGCAGACCGGGACTCTAGGGACCGGCAGACCCGAAGGTCTCCCACGCACAGCCACCTCTGACGAAATCACAGACATGGGCGATCTGCTTTCGAAGGTGACGTTGTGCGCCTATAGAGTCCGGGCTGCGAAACCCGATCACTGATTGGCAGTGACGGATTCAAACTACCGAGGGGACCCAAGGTGCACAAGCCGGCGGATTCTGGCGTAGTTGTAGGCAAAGGCGCAAGACGGCGTCGGCCCCTCCCAAATCCCACACGCCCCAATAAACACCGCGTTGCCTCACTCTAACGTATTCAAACGAACCACCTTCGGCTGAGCTGCCTCGACTCCCATTCGGTTCAACGATAAAGGGTCCAGGCACCAAGTAATGTCAGCGCCCAGAGCAAAACTCCCGACACCATGAACAGGTAATTCCATACGGTGAAGCGCGAATTGCTCAGCGCCTGAGGGTCACTGGCGGCGAAGTTGATCATCGGTTGGCTCCGGCTTACCACATAGGCTCGCAGTGGAATCGCCAGCAGTAACCAGCCGATCAGAAACTCGAAGCCATCGACGCGCTTCGCCACTCCATCCAACAGATTGGCACCGACCGTCAGCACAACGAATACGGTTGCCCACTGCTCATAGTCCCACTCATACGTACGACCACTGCCGCGAATTTTCTCATTCGCGCGTCGATACAGTTGGTGAATGAAAAATATGCACAACAGGCCGCGAGCCCACGGCCAGATATCTGCCTGGGTGGATTGCTTGTACAGGCTCCAGTTTTTGTATGACCAGTAATAGAAATAGAAACCAAACGTCAGAATCGCCAGTGTCAGAAGCTTTGCTGGCGACACCACATAAAACTCGGAAGGCTGTTCAACGATGGTCTCCAGTTGAGCCAAAGGCGGTGCGTAAACATTTTCGGACACGGCAACTTCCTTGATAAGAGAGGACAGTTAAAGCTAACGACCTGCCGGGCGAAATATTGAGGGCCATCATCACAATCGATTATGTGTCGTGGCTGGCCGTTGTCGGGCGACCGGCCACAAAAAAGGCCTTGCCATGCAAGACCTTTTTTTCATGCCCGGGGTAAGCGCAGCCCCTTGTTACCTCACCTCAACAATATCCAAAGCCCGATTCGCCAACAGCTCACTCACCTCAATCACCTGCAAAATCCCCAACGCAACACGCCGTCGCGATCCCTCAAGATCAAACGCCAAATCATTGATCATGGCATTGGCCGAAGCCAGGTTTTCACTGAGATTGGCAAGCAGACACTCCGAATCAACATCAGATGCGATACGGAAGATGGTGTTGGGTTTGTCGGACGTTTCGTTCTTCGGCGTAGGCTTCAGGTAGTAATCCAACGCCCGGTTGGCAGCGTCATCAAGCTTGTTGTTACGAGCAGACTGAGCGCGAGATACATGCTCATCTGCAGTTGGAGGGTTCGGTGTAATTTTTGCCATCGACTTAGGTTCCTGTAAGTGAGGCTGCAACCACCTCGCGACTAAACGAAGGGGCGGCAGCTGTGCGCAGGTTAGTCGACCGGTGAACCTAAGAATCCCGGCGCGCCCGGGGGCGCCCTGCGCACAGCCACCATCAATACAGGAACAGCAAAGCCTGTCCGACGGGGACCTGGTACGCCTTAGGTTGAGACGGGCGACTAAACCCGATCACTGATGAGCAGTGACAGGAACCAAACTACCGACGCGACCCAAGACGCACAAGCCGGCGGATTCTGGCGTAGTTGTAGGCAATGGCGCAAGGCGATGTCGGTCTTGGCTAGGCTCGTGGAGACGCGATAAACAGCTGGCTGGAATTTTGCGGATGCACCGCTATCGCGAGCAAGCTCGCTCCCACAGAGGCGCTTGTGTACATACGTCGCAGGGAAATGCATTCGCGACTGGCTGCATCCTTGCAGCCAGCCGCGAGCGGGTTACGACTCGTTTTTCAATGGAGCTCGCGACCAACATCGCAATAAATCAGGCGGGATATCTCGATCATATCCACAACGGTTTTGTCATCGACCTCAAACCCGCTGCCTGAAACCCTGTGTTGCTATTACTTAAGCGTAACGTCGAGCATCGGCGGGATGTACCCGTAGTCGTACTCGGCCACCACGAACGTCTGCTGCCCTTTTATTTTCAAGCCCACCGTGGGTGCCTCGGTGCCACCCACACGAATCTGCGTGCCGGTTTCGTCGGTCGGTACGCTGTCGATGAAGGAGGTCACCAGGCCGTTTGGCATCACGTAGTGCGAGTAGGTCTGGAATGGCTGGGAGGACGGGTTGCCCAGTACCAGGCCGGAACCGTTGAGCGGCACGTAGGGGCCGAACAGCGAGTCCGCGACAAAACCGTACACGCCGTCCGGCCCGGTCACGCCGTCGGCATAGGTGAAGGTGTGGCTGATGGTGAACAGGTAGTACTTGCCATCCTGGAACACGAAGTGCGGGCGTTCGGTCTGGTCGTTGACGCCCACGGCGGTCAGCAGGGGCGGCAACATTCCCCAGTCGTCGCCGTCCGCGTCGCGGGCCACGGCGATGCCAACGCAGGCGGTCTGGAAGCGCGAGTTGCCGACATCTTCATAACCCGGTGGCACGTCGCCGATTTCGGCCTCGCCTACTTTGTGCGAGCCGCGCTCGCCGGCCACGTTACCCTCGAACAGCATGTACAGTTTGCCGTCGTTCGGGTCGCGGAATGGCCATGGGTCGCGGAAACCCCAGAAGGCGTTTTGGGCTTCGGTCTGGTACATCTTGCCGTCGGCCTCGAACAGCGGCTTGACCTTCTCGAAGCCGACCATGCTGACACCATGTTCAGTGGTCACGACCCGACCGCGCACTTTGACGATGGTCGCGCCCGGGGTGACGGCGGTGTAATACAGGTCCACTTCACCTCGGTCGTTCAACAGGATCGGCGTGCCGGCCCATTCGCGAGCGGTCGGCGAAACGCCTTCGGCCATCACGCGGCCACCGAGCTCCCAGTTCTTGCCGGTACGAGAAAACCAGTAGTACATCTTTGCCCGACCGTGACGATCGTTCCAATCGCGGAGGATGTCGTAGTTGCCGTCCTCATCAAGGTACGCCGGGTCGTTTGGATGACGATCGGCCGTCAGCGTGAAGATCACCGACCAGCCATCGACGGACGTCACGTTACCGTCCAAGTCGCGCAGGGGCATGGTGTCCCAGATGAACACGTCGTTGCTCAATACCGGGAAATCCGCGCGGACCAGCGGCTGAGTGGTGGTGGGATCGTCCGCCCGGACTTTCAACGCATCAGCGCGGGTCCACAGGCTGGGTTGATGGGGGGTGACACCGAATTTTTCAGTGGTGGTTTTCATAAGGTAATACCTCGTCCATGAATGGATTCAAATAGATGATGCTTAAGGAATACTGGATGCGCATACAGTAAAATCACCTTATAGAGACGCACCCCTGTGGGTCAAGGGAAAAATGCATTTGTGCATATTTTGGCTCTTTCTTGTAGCTGATACGTTTCAGCTTTGAACGTTTGCAGAAGTTAATTCGGGGAGAGATCGACGACGTTGTCTGCACACTCGGTGCTTTGAACGCTACTTGGTGGGGGAGCCACGCGGGGGTTAGATTTGTCGCCGTCGGTGGCATGAAGGGAAGCGGGACGTGGTGGGCTGCTTGCGCGGTGGTGGGTCTGCGGTATTGATGTTGACTGGTGTGCCGCTATCGCGAGCAAGCTCGGCTCCCACAGGGGTGTGAAATGCCTGTTATGGCGGATCTGGATTTCACATCCGCCGCAGCTCTTTCGGCGGGCGAGGTCTAGGCAATCGCGCAAACAAAACTCCTGGCGCGACCAGCTTCAACACCCAACAAGCCTATTTCGGTTTCATCGATGGCTTGGAGCAGAACCAAGTCCCTGCCTTCGCGTCGGTAGACTGAACTGCCGCCTGAATCAGCGTGAACCACATATCCTCCGTGTTTTACGCCCACGCGAGCTTTAGCAAGAGCAATGCTGGCCGAGACCAGGATATGGAAATCCAGGACGTTGTTCTTATGCAAAACCGTCGCGCCAATGAAATGTTCTGCGCAGATTTCCAAAGCCAGTTGCAGCCCATGGATAGCCGGGGCTTCCCGATAACTGCCCGGCATGAATATCTTATCGGCCCAGAACTGCGCCCCGGCCAGTTCGTCCAACCCATCATTTCCGATATTGGGGTAGCGTTTATGCTGATAGAAGACGTTTCCATTCCAAATGATGAAGCCGGTATTTCTGACGATTCCGTCCCTGGCTTCCGCCCCTCTTGATTCGATTTTCGCGATCTCCTCCTTCGTAGTCGCTGCATGATGGCCATAGATCCCTTTACTGATGCGGTCCCGCTCCGGGATTTCATTCACAACCGCATCCATTTCCACACGATATTTTGCCTTGTTGATATTTCTGGCCGGTCCCCATGATTTCAACTTCCCGGTTTCCCTTTTCAGCGCCCTGGATTCCGGGCGCAACATTGATTTGAACCAGAGCGTCGTGCCAGGGACCAGTATCAGCCACGGATTTCTCGTTGAAATATCTGCCAATGTTGCCCGGATGATTTCTTTTTCCTCCTCCGACATAAACGAGACAGGCATGTCCTTGGAGAAAAGATACTCGGGGGCGACGACCAGGCAATAATTCAGTTGATGTTGATCGACATGTTTGGCGAAGGCCGTTCTCGCCATGGACAATAAAGCCCCGATCCTAAGCTGTATGCCGAGAAGACTATTCTCGACGGGGACCCTTAATCGGCGGGTATCGAAGTCCCAGACCACCACCAGTACGTTCGGCATCCTTCCTCCCGCCTGGCTGCTGAGCGGTGCCGCAAGCCGGGTTGGCCGCATTCGTATGAGAAGGCACTTGGCGCGTTTTCCAGGAAAATTCAGCTTAGATGAGCCAGGACGATTTGCCCGACAGCCCCGGAAAAACATTTGTGAAGCGCAAGACTCGAGGCTCTTTGGGATGCCGCAAAAAATCGGGCCGGTGACCAACCTGCCCGATGCCAACAACCTGACCTATCAACCCAGCGTATTCAAACAAACCACCTTCGGCTGGGTCATTTCCTCATACGCAAACCGCACCCCTTCCCTGCCCAGACTGCCGTACTTGGAGCCCCCGAACGGCATCGCATCGAAACGAAAATCGGAGGAGTCGTTGATCATCACCCCTCCCGCCTCGATCCGTCGTGCGGCACTCATAGCCGTGGACAGGTCATTGGTGAAAATCCCGGCATGAAGCGCGTAATCAGGTTCGTTAGCCAGCGCAATGGCTTCATCAAACGTCTCGAACGGCTGCAACACCACCACCGGCGCGAAGACCTCGTTGCGCCAGAGTCGGCTGGCATGGTCGACGTTTTCCAACACGGTCGCGGCGTAGCAGGCGCCTTGGCGGCGGTGGCCGCAGAGTAAGGTGGCGCCTTGTTGCAGGGCTTCGTTGACCACGTGTTCGGCGTTTTGCGCGGCTTGGTGGGTGATCATCGGGCCGATGTCGGTGTGGGCGAGCAGTGGGTTGCCGACCACGAGGGCTTGGGCCTGGTGGACGAAGCGCTCGCGGAAGGCGGCGTAGATCGGTGCGTGAATGAGCAGGCGTTGGGTGCCGATGCAGTTTTGCCCGGCGGCCCAGAAGGCGCCGGAGATGCAGCTGTCGACGGCGGCGTCGAGGTTGCAGTCGGCCATGACGACGACCGGGGCGTTGCCGCCGAGGTCCATGGCGAGTTTTTTCAGGCCGGCGGTGCGGGCGATTTGTTCGCCGGTGACGAAGCCGCCGGTGAAGGAGATCATGCGCACATCGCGGGCGGCGACCAGGGCCTTGCCGAGTTCGGCACCGCCGGTGGCGACGGTGACCACGGTTTCGGGCAGGCCGGCGGCGACCAGGTACGAGACCAGTTTGAGGGCTGACAACGGTGCCAGTTCGGACGGTTTGAGGATCACCGCGTTGCCGCCGGCGATGGCCGGGCCGAGTTTGTGGGCGACCAGGTTCAGCGGGTCGTTGTAGGGGGTGATGGCGACGATCAGGCCCAGGGGGTCGCGGGTGAACCAGCCTTGGCGCGATTCGGCGCCTTCGTAGGCGTCGAACGGCACGATTTCGCCGGCGTTGCGCTTGGCTTCTTCGGCGGAGAGCTTGAGGGTGTTGACGCAGCGTTTGACTTCTTTTTCCGCCTGTTTGAGGGTCTTGCCGGCTTCGTCGACGATCAGCCGGGCGAAGGCTTTGGCGTCGCGTTCGATGTTCAGTGCGGCGTGTTCGAGAATGCTTGCGCGACGATGACGCGGCAGTGCGGCGCAGGCTTTGACGCCGTTGCGGCCGGTCTCGAGCAGTTGTGGGACTTCTGAGGCTTGGAGGTCCGCGACGGTGCCGACGACGCTGCCGTCAAAGGGGTTGAGGACTTCGATGTGCGGTTCGACAACCGCCAGGGCCAGGCGCGATACGTTCACAGGTTGTGCTCCTGTTTGCCGGTTGCCGATTGGTGGATGTGGATGATGTCCGACAGCAGCGCGAAGGCGGTTTCGGTGCGGCCTGCGCCGGGGCCCGAGACGGTCACGGCGCCAAGCAGTTCACTGGTGAACGACACAGCGTTGGTGGCGCCGCTGACGCTGGCCAGTGGGTGGTCGTTACTCAGCAGGCGCGGTTCGACGCTGGCGCTGATGGAGCCGTCGGCGTTGCGGACGGCGGCGCCGATGAGTTTCCAGCGGGCGCCGTCCTCGCGGGCTTTTTCGATGTCGTCCAGACCCAGGGCGGAGATGCCGCTACAGGTGACGTCGTTGACGGTGAGCTTGGCGTCCAGCAGTTCGTTGGCGAGGATCACGACTTTGAGGCGCACGTCATGGCCTTCGACGTCCGCGGTGGGGTCGGCTTCGGCGTAGCCCAGTTCCTGGGCTTTTTTGACCGCTTCAGCAAATCCCAATCCGCCTTCCATGCAGGTGAGGACGAAGTTGGAGGTGCCGTTGAGGATGCCCTCGAAACCGCTGATCGAGCTGCCAGCGAGGGATTGCTTGGCGAGGCGAATGACGGGGGTGCCGCTCATGACCGAGCCTTCGTATTCGAAAGCGACGTTGTTGCGTTGGGCCAGGGCTTTGAGTTCGGCGCCGTGCAGGGCGATGGGGCCTTTGTTGGTGGTGACCACGTGTTTACCGCGCTCCAGGGCCCAGCGGCAGAACGAAGTGGCGGGCTCGCCGTCCACCGGGTTGGTGAAGGTGGCTTCGGCGATGATGTCGGCGCCGCAGTCTTTGATCACGGCTTCGTTGAGGGCGTCGACGGTACCGCCGGGGAGTTGAGCCATGGCGCCTTGGGTGGCTGGCAGTCTGGCCAGTGACGCGGCGTCGAGGCCGTGGCGGTCCATCACCGAACCGAGGAACAGGTCGGTGACGCCGACGATTTTCAGGGTGAAGCCGAGGTCGGTTTTCCAGCTTTCGTTACGCTCGGCAATCAGCTGAGCCAATGCCCGGTTCACACCGCCGAAGCCGACCAGCGCCAGTTTGTATTCAG
>NZ_JACNDD010000038.1:0-45475 GCF_017351395.1 Pseudomonas sp. FW305-28 | reverse complement strand
TCGCTCCCACAGGGGGGCAGGGTCTATTTGTCGCGAATCGAGAAATTGGCCATATGCTCCAACCCCTTGATCAGCGCCGAGTGATCCCAGTGGCTGCCGCCAATGGCCGCGCAGGTGCTGAACACTTGTTGGGCGTTGGCGGTGTTGGGCAGGTTGATGTTCAGTTCCTTGGCGCCTTGCAGGGCCAGGTTCAGGTCCTTCTGGTGCAGGCTGATGCGGAAGCCCGGGTCGAAGGTGCCCTTGATCATGCGTTCACCGTGTACTTCGAGGATCTTCGACGACGCGAAACCGCCCATCAGTGCTTCACGGACCTTGGCCGGGTCGGCACCGTTTTTCGCGGCGAACAACAACGCTTCGGCCACCGCCTGGATGTTCAGGGCGACGATGATCTGGTTCGCCACTTTGGCGGTCTGGCCATCGCCATTGCCGCCCACTAGGGTGATGTTCTTGCCCATGGCCTGGAACAGCGGCAGGGCCCGCTCGAAGGCGGCGTTGTCGCCGCCGACCATGATGCTCAGGGTCGCAGCCTTGGCACCGACTTCACCACCGGAGACCGGGGCATCGAGGTACTGCGCGCCTTTTTCATTGATCTTCGCCGCGAACGCCTTGGTGGCGGTGGGGGAGATCGAACTCATGTCGATCACCACCTTGCCCGCGCCCACGCCCGCCGCTATGCCGTCGGCGCGGAACAGCACGTCCTCGACCTGCGGCGTGTCCGGGACCATGACGATGATGAACTCGGCTTCCTGGGCCACTTCCTTCGGGTTGGCCAACGCCACCGCGCCACCGGCCAGCAGGTCGGCCGGAGCCGCGTCGTGGTGCTGGGACAGAAACAGGCTGTGGCCGGCCTTTTGCAGGTTCAGTGCCATGGGGTGGCCCATGATGCCGGTGCCAATGAATCCGATTTTAGCCATGGGAAAATCCTCTTGTTTTTGTATTGCTTCAAGCAAATGAGGGAGTGCTTTTCTGTGGGAGCGAGCTTGCTCGCGATGACGGTGTGTCAGCCAGGAAATGAGTGACTGGACTGACGCCATCGCGAGCAAGCTCGCTCCCACAGGGGGAAACTGCGTCAGATCGCGTTATGGGTTTTCAGCCAGCCCAGGCCGGCTTCGGTGGTGGTCAGCGGCTTGTATTCACAGCCGACCCAACCCTGGTAGCCGATGCGGTCCAGGTGTTCGAACAGGAAGCGGTAGTTGATTTCCCCCGTGCCCGGCTCGTTGCGGCCCGGGTTGTCCGCCAGTTGCACATGGTTGATCTCGCCCAGGTGTGCCGACAGGGTCCGGGCCAGGTCACCTTCCATGATCTGCATGTGGTAGATGTCGTATTGCAGGAACAGGTTGGCGCTGCCCACCTGCTCCCGGATCGACAAGGCCTGGGCGGTGTTGTTCAGGTAGAAGCCAGGAATGTCGCGGGTATTGATGGCTTCCATCACCAGCTTGATGCCTTTGGCCTGCAACTTTTCGGCGGCGTATTTCAGGTTGGCGACGAAGGTTTTCTCCACCAGGGTTTCACTGCAGTTCTGCGGACGAATCCCCGACAGGCAGTTGACCTGCGTGTTGCCCAGCACCTGGGCATAGGCGATGGCCAGGTCGACACCGGCGCGGAATTCCTCGACCCGGTCCGGCAGGCAGGCAATGCCGCGCTCGCCCTTGGCCCAGTCGCCGGCCGGCAGGTTGAATAGCACTTGGGTCAGGCCGTGGGCGTCGAGCAAGGCCTTGAGTTCGGCGGAGCTGTAGTCATAGGGGAACAGGTATTCGACACCACTGAAGCCGGCCTTGGCGGCGGCTTCGAAACGGGCGAGGAAATCCTGCTCGGTGAACAGCATGGACAGGTTGGCGGCGAAACGCGGCATGGTGGTCTCCTGTGAGTATTTATCAGGCCCCCTGTGGGAGCGAGCTTGCTCGCGATAGCGGTGTGTCTGCTTGCATCCAGGTTGAATGTAGCGCCGTCATCGCGAGCAAGCTCGCTCCCACAGGGACGCCGGTCGGTCAATCGAGCAACGAAATAGCGGTCGGTGCATCGTTGCCCACAAGCGCCAAGTCTTCAAACTCATTGACGGCATTGATCTCGGTGCCCATGGAGATGTTGGTCACCCGCTCCAGGATGATCTCGACGATCACCGGCACCTTGAACTCCTCGATCATCGCTTGGGCCTGGCGCAGCGCCGGTTGGATACCCGCCGGTTCGAACACCCGCAGCGCCTTGCACCCCAGGCCCTCGGCCACGGCAACGTGGTCCACGCCATAGCCGTTGAGTTCCGGGGCGTTGAGGTTGTCGAAGGACAGTTGCACGCAATAGTCCATGTCGAACCCGCGCTGGGCCTGGCGAATCAGGCCCAGGTAGGAATTGTTCACCACCACATGGATGTAGGGCAGCTTGAACTGCGCACCCACCGCCAGCTCTTCGATCATGAACTGGAAATCATAGTCGCCCGACAGCGCCACGACCTTGCGGCTCGGATCGGCCTTGACCACCCCCAGCGCCGCCGGAATCGTCCAACCCAAGGGACCGGCCTGGCCGCAGTTGATCCAGTGGCGTGGTTTGTAGACGTGGAGGAACTGCGCCCCGGCGATCTGCGACAGGCCGATGGTGCTGACGTAGCAGGTGTCCTTGCCGAACACCTGGTTCATTTCTTCGTACACCCGCTGTGGCTTGACCGGCACGTTGTCGAAGTGAGTCTTGCGCTGCAGGCTGGCCTTGCGTTGCTGGCAGTCCTGCAGCCAGGCGCTACGGTTTTTCAGTTTGCCGGCGGCTTGCCATTCGCGGGCCACTTCGATGAACACCGTCAAGGCCGAGGCGGCGTCGGAAACGATGCCCAGGTCAGGGGTGAAGACGCGGCCGATCTGGGTCGGCTCGATGTCCACATGAATGAACGTGCGGCCTTCGGTGTAGACGTCCACCGAACCGGTGTGACGGTTGGCCCAGCGGTTACCGACGCCCAGCACCACGTCGGACTTGAGCAAGGTCGCATTGCCGTAGCGGTGGGATGTTTGCAGGCCGACCATGCCGACCATCTGCGGATGATCGTCGGGAATGGTGCCCCAGCCCATCAAGGTGGGGATGACCGGGATACCGGTCAGTTCGGCGAACTCCACCAGCAGGTCGCTGGCATCGGCGTTGATGATGCCGCCGCCGGCCACCAGCAATGGACGCTCAGCCTGATTGAGCATCGCCAGGGCTTTCTCGATCTGCACGCGATTGGCCGCGGGTTTGGCCAGCGGCAGCGGTTGATAGGCGTCGATGTCGAACTCGATCTCAGCCATCTGCACGTCGAACGGCAGGTCGATCAGCACCGGGCCCGGGCGGCCGGAGCGCATTTCGAAGAACGCCTTCTGGAAGGCATACGGCACCTGGCCTGGCTCCAGCACGGTGGTTGCCCACTTGGTCACGGGTTTGACGATGCTGGTGATATCCACAGCCTGAAAGTCTTCCTTGTGCATACGGGCGCGGGGGGCTTGCCCGGTGATGCACAGAATCGGGATCGAATCGGCCGAAGCGCTGTAGAGGCCGGTCACCATATCGGTGCCGGCCGGGCCCGAAGTGCCGATGCATACACCGATATTGCCGGCCTTGGTCCGGGTGTAACCCTCGGCCATGTGCGAGGCGCCTTCAACGTGGCGAGCGAGGACATGATCGATGCCACCCACCTTCTGCAGGGCGGAGTACAGCGGGTTGATCGCGGCACCCGGGATGCCGAAGGCCGTGTCCACGCCTTCACGGCGCATCACCAGAACGGCGGCTTCGATTGCTCTCATTTTGCTCATGGTTTTGTGCCTCTTACGTTTTGTAATTGTATACAAGTGGCTTTGTGCAGAGTGTATTCATGGCGAACGACGAAGGTCAATCCATTTCCTCAAGCACCTGTTTCATTCGTCGGAAGGTCAGGTTTTGCTGCTCTCTTTCATCAGTTAAGGCGATTTGTGAAAATTATTGTATACAAAAATATTCAGTGTTGTGTTCTATTTGTGAGGTTCGGTTTTTCTGAAAGTGAAGCCAAAAGGCTTTTCCATAACAAAAGAAGGACAGCACCCATGAGCGCTCTAACCTTGAAAGTCGCCGTCAACCTGGCCGGGCAAGCCCTTGCCGCCGGTCGTGAAATCAGCGCTGCGCCCTTGACCGTCGCGGTCCTGGACAGTGGCGGACACCTGATTGCCTTGCAGCGCGAAGACGGCGCCAGCCTGCTTCGCCCGCAGATCGCCATCGGCAAGGCCTGGGGCGCCATCGCCCTGGGCAAGGGCTCGCGCCTGCTCGCCCAGGACGCCCAACAACGCCCGGCGTTCTTTGCCGCCTTGAATGGGTTAGGGCAGGGCAACGTCGTACCGGCCCCGGGTGGGGTATTGATCAGGGATCAGGACGGGAGGGTGCTGGGGGCGATTGGTGTCAGTGGTGATGTTTCGGATGTGGATGAGCAGGTGGCGGTCAGGGCGGTGGAGGCGTTGCAGTTGAGGGCGGATGTGGGGGTGGTTGCTTGATTTTGGGGTGAATGGACTGGCGCTATCGCGAGCAAGCTCGCTCCCACAGGTTTGATGCCGGACACATAGTGTCTAAATACCGCAAACCCAGTGTGGGAGCGAGCTTGCTCGCGATGACGATCTGTCAGACACATCCAGCCAAGAGTCAGCCCGGCATCCAAAAATCAACGGGCCTAGCCTTTGATGACCTGATTATTGGAGAGGCGAAGGAATGCCTGATCTACCTGCTTCACATCGCTTGCGCATTGGCCGTTACGGTGAGTTGAGTCGAATCTATTTATTGACCACTAACACGGTTGAGCGAAAGCCGATTTTCCAGGACTTCGCTTTAGGCAGATTGGTCGTTGAACAATTTCGGTGTGCCCAGGATAAGAAATGGGCGAAGTCATTGGCTTGGGTGGTTATGCCTGATCACTTCCATTGGTTGATCGAATTGCAGCAAGGCTCGTTGAATGAGTTGATGCAAAAAACCAAGTCCTTGAGTGCTCGGGCGGTGAACCTGTCCACTGGACGACAAGGTAGCCTGTGGCAACAGGGATACCATGACCGAGCGCTGCGGCGCGAGGAGGACTTGGTCAAGCTCGCTCGCTATGTTGTCGCCAACCCGCTGCGGGCAGGTCTGGTGACGCGATTGGGTGACTATCCACTGTGGGATGCAATATGGGTTCAATCTGAAGTCGAGGTGCCTTCAATCGCGAGCAAGCTCGCTCCCACAGGGTTGATGCTGGACACATGATGCCTAGACACCGCAAACCCAGTGTGGGAGCGAGCTTGCTCACGATTGAAGGCAACTCGGTCTTCAGTCTGGTTCACACCCCTTCAACACCAACCGAATGATCGTCTGCGCCGCTGCTTCGTAATCCGCTTCATCCAGCTTCGCCTTGCCGGTCACGGCGCTGATCTGCCAGTCGAAATCGGCATAGGTCTGGGTGGCGGCCCAGATGCTGAACATAAGGTGGTTGGGGTCGATGGGGGCGATCTGGCCGCGGTCGATCCAGGTCTGGATGCAGTCGATGTTGTGCCGGGCCTGGGCGTTGAGTTGTTCCACCAGATCGGGGCTCAGGTGGGGGGCGCCGTGCATGATTTCGCTGGCGAAGACTTTCGAGGCGAAAGGCAGGTCGCGGGAGATGCGGATCTTGGAGCGGATGTAGTGGCTCAGCACCTCGCCGGGCACGCCGTCGGCATTGAACGGGGTCGAGGCCTGGAGAATCGGCTCGATGATGCTTTCCAGCACCTCGCGGTAGAGGTTTTCCTTGGATTTGAAGTAGTAGTAGACGTTGGGTTTGGGCAGGCCGGCCTTGGCCGCGATGTCGCTGGTCTTGGTCGCGGCGAAGCCCTTGTCGGCAAATTCTTCGCTGGCGGCACGCAGGATCAATTCTTTGTTGCGCTCGCGGATTGTGCTCATAAACCCAGGGGTTCCTTGCCTGTTCTGGCGGTGGCGCATGGTAGCACCGGCTTCGCGCGGCGCTCAAGAATGCCCCAAGGCGCCGCGGCTCGCGGTATGCTGCGCGGCATTATTATTCAAGGAGCCCCCTCCATGGCTGGAAGCAGTTTGCTGGTACTGATCGACGACATCGCCACCGTGCTCGACGATGTGGCGCTGATGACCAAGATGGCCGCCAAGAAAACCGCCGGCGTGCTCGGCGATGACCTGGCGCTCAATGCCCAGCAAGTGTCGGGTGTGCGTGCCGAGCGGGAGCTGCCAGTGGTGTGGGCGGTGGCCAAGGGGTCGTTCATCAATAAATTGATCCTGGTGCCGTCGGCGCTGGCGATCAGCGCCTTCGTTCCTTGGTTGGTGACGCCCTTGTTGATGGTGGGCGGCGCCTATTTGTGTTTCGAAGGGTTCGAAAAACTTGCCCACAAGTTCCTTCACAGCAAGGCCGAGGACCAGGCCGAACATGCGCAACTGGTCGAGGCGGTGGCGGATCCGGCGGTCGATCTGGTGGCCTTTGAAAAGGACAAGATCAAGGGCGCGGTGCGCACCGACTTCATTCTCTCGGCCGAAATCATCGCGATCACCCTCGGCACCGTCGCTGACGCAGCACTGACCCAGCAGGTGATCGTCCTGTCGGGCATCGCCATCGTCATGACCGTTGGCGTCTATGGTCTGGTGGCCGGGATCGTCAAGCTCGATGACCTGGGACTCTGGTTGACGCAGAAGCCAGGCCAGGCCGCCAAAAGCATCGGCGGTGCGATCCTGAGGGCGGCACCCTACATGATGAAAAGCCTGTCGGTGATCGGCACCGCGGCCATGTTCCTGGTGGGCGGTGGCATCCTGACCCATGGCGTGCCAGTGGTGCATCACTGGATCGAAGGCGTGGCAGCCAGTGCCGGTGGTGCCGGGTTTATCGTGCCGACGCTGCTCAATGCCGTGGCCGGGATCGTTGCCGGGGCGGCGGTGTTGGCGGGGGTGATGGTGGTCGGCAAGCTCTGGAAAGCGCTGAAAGGCTAAGACTGGCAACCCAGGACAACTGTGGGAGCGAGCTTGCTCGCGATGAGGGCCTGACCTTCAACATTTATGTTGTCTGACAGAGCGCTATCGCGAGCAAGCTCGCTCCCACAGTGGGTTTGGGGTGGTCGAAAGTTACTCGGCGATCTGCAACTTGCGCGACTCGGTGTACACGTACCGCACCTTTTCATACTCGAACGGCGTGTTCAGTTGGCCATAGCGGAAGCTGGTCTGGTAGCGCCTGTCCACGCCGCGCAGGAGCAGCAGTTCCGGGTGGTTGGAGCTGACTTCGGCGACGTTGAGGAAGTTGATCGCCGATTCGGCCGTGTAGTCCACCAGCAGGCCAGAGGTGTCGCGCAGGTTCGACGGGCCGAAGATCGGCAGTACGAAATACGCGCCGCCTGGCACGCCATAGAAGCCCAGGGTCTGACCGAAGTCTTCGCTCTGGCGCGGCAGGCCCATGGCGGTGGCCGGGTCCCACAGGCCGGCGATGCCCACGGTGGTGTTGAGCAGCAGCCGCGCCGTGGTTTCCATTGAACGCTTGCCCTTGAATTGCAGCAGGCTGTTCATCAGGTTCGGCACGTCCCCCAGGTTGTTGAAGAAGTTGCTGACCCCGGTGCGCACGAAGCCTGGGGTAATGTAGCGATAGCCATCGACGACGGGCAGGAAGACCCATTGGTCGAAGCGGTAGTTGAAGTGATAGACCCGGCGGTTCCAGGATTCCAGCGGGTCATAGACGTTCAACGCGTTGAGGGTCGAGCGCTCGAACTCGCGCTGGTCCAGCCCCGGGTTGAACTTGAGTTTGGTCAGCGGTTCCTTGAAGCCGTCCGAATCCACCACCACAGGCGCGTTGGCTTTGCTGTTGTCGGCGTGGACCATGCCCGCACTCATTAACGCAGCGATAAGCAGCAGATATTTAGCCACGGAAAAACTCCAGCATGGCGTCGCTGTTGACGCGGTAGTTAAGGTTGCCGCAGTGGCCGCCCAGTGGATAAACCGTCAGGCGATCGCCAAAGGTCTTGCGCAGGAAGCCCAGGTCGCCCGGGCCGAGAATGACGTCGTCGGCATTGTGCATGACGGCAATCTTCGGGCTGTCGTGCAGGTAATCCTTCAGCGCGTACAGGCTGACCTGGTCGACCAGTTGCAGCAGGCTGCCGCCGTCGGTGCGCGCGCGCCACATCGGGATCACCTGCTCGGTGAGGTAACAGTCGAAATCGCATTGCAGCGCACGCTTGAGGAACGGCGTCAGGCTGGTGCTTTCGGTGATCGGGAACTTGGGTGGGATGATCAGGCCGCGACGGTTGATCAGGTCCGAGGTGAACGCGATGTCGGCTGCCGAGAAACGGAACGAGGTGCCGATCAACATCGCCATCTGTTCATTGCTCAAGTGCTGCTTGGACTGTTGGAAGTCGTAGAGCAGGGCGTCGTTGAGGTCGATGTAGCCTTTTTGCTGGAAGTAACGGGTCAGCTTGTTCAGTACCAGTTCATAGAAGGTCGTGGTGCTGTTGATGCCCTTGACCTCGGTCTGGACCAGTTTGTCCAGGTTGGTGATCGAGGTGTAGAGGTTCACCGGCGGGTTCAGCAGCAGCACTTTCTTGAAATTGAAGCTGCGCCGGGTTTCGTCCAGGTGGGCGACAAAGGCCGCATCCAGAGCGCCGAGGCTGTAGCCGGTCAGGTAGTACTCGGTCACCGGCAGCTTGGGGTTCTGCGCGCGCACGGCCTGCATCACCCGGTACATGTCCTCGGCGTCTTCCTTGGAAATGCCCGGCGTGGCAAAGCGCGAAGCGGCACTCATGAAGTCGAAACTGGTGGGCGAGGACAACTGCACCACGTGGTAGCCGGCCTTGTAGTAGAGGCGCTTGAGGTATTCGTTGAGGGTGCTGTCGTAGCGCGCACCGGTGCCGGCGATCAGGAAGATCAGCGGCGCGGGCTTGTCCTGGGTGGCCATGCGGTAGGTGAGGCTTTTAACCGGCCAGAAGTTGTCCGGCAGGATGAACTCGCGTTCCGGGCGCAGGGTCAGGCTGTGGTCGGCCTGATTGATGTCTTCGATCAGCGGCAGCTCCGGACGCAGGTCCGGCGGCGTGGTGGCGATGGTCGCCTCGAACGGGTTGGTCAAGGGGTAGCCATAGCTGGCGGCGTCAATATCTGCCGCCAGCGCGGACGCACTCAGGATAAGGCCGCCGAGGAGGGCAGCGAAGCGCAAGGAACGGAGCATGACTGGATCCCTTAGAGGAAGGTGCCGAATGAAGTTCGCAGCCTATGACCACCGAAGCGGAGCCAAGTGCCATGACGGGCACAAAACAGGCACGGACGGGGCGCGATAGTAGCGGGACGATACACGGTCATGCGCAGTGGCGGCTAGTTATCTGGCATTTACCGGATTTGGCCTGCAAATCTCACGTGTGAGGAGACGCCAATTGCCCGGAAACAGTAGCTGGCGTTCTGATGTCGTTTCTCGTTGCCTCGACGTCGCAGACAGAGCAGGTTGCGGAACGGCACAGGTTGATGATCAATCCTGTCAGTACTCCACTGGCGTTCAGACCGGTTTGAGGGCGAGCGTGATGGGGGCGCTGAGCATCATAACTATACGTTGACGCCGCCCGACATCCGTCGGGCGCAGCACTTTCGGGGAAGTAACGATGAAGATGCGACGACTCTTGGGCGCAGGTGCCGCACTGGTACTGGCCGTCAGTTCCACCTTGGCCAGCGCCGAAACCAAAACCCTGAGCATCGGTTACGTTGACGGCTGGTCCGACAGCGTCGCGACCACCCACGTGGCCGCCGAAGTGATCAAGCAAAAACTCGGTTATGACGTGAAGCTGCAAGCGGTCGCGACCGGGATCATGTGGCAAGGCGTGGCCACCGGCAAACTCGATGCGATGCTGTCGGCCTGGCTGCCAGTGACCCACGGCGACTACTGGACCAAGAACAAGGATCAAGTGGTCGATTACGGCCCCAACTTCAAGGACGCAAAAATCGGCCTGATCGTGCCGGAGTACGTCAAGGCCAAGTCGCTCGAGGATCTCAAGACCGACGACTCCTTCAAGAAGCGCATCGTCGGCATCGACGCCGGTTCAGGCGTGATGCTCAAGACCGAACAGGCAATCAAGGATTACGACCTGACCGGTTATCAACTCAAGGCCAGTTCCGGCGCCGGCATGATCGCCGAGCTGACCCGTGCCGAGAAGAAAAACGAATCCATCGCGGTCACCGGTTGGGTGCCGCACTGGATGTTCGCCAAGTGGAAACTGCGCTTCCTGGAAGACCCGAAAGGCGTCTACGGCGCGGCTGAGACTGTAAACAGCATCGGCAGCAAGGAACTGGGCACCAAGGCCCCGGAAGTGGCCGAGTTCCTGAAGAAATTCCAGTGGGCGTCGAAAGACGAGATCGGCGAAGTCATGCTGGCGATCCAGGAAGGCGCCAAGCCGGACGCCGCTGCCAAGGACTGGGTCGCCAAGCACCCGGACCGCGTGAAGGAGTGGACCGGCAAGTAATCAACCTGATTTAGCTGGCTCGAGAAGCCGCATGACGTTGTGTCATGCGGTTTTTTTGTGCCTGCAATTCCTGGGTTCTACACCGAGCCCTGTGAGAGCAAGGCTTGCCCGCGATGGCATCGCCTAGGTCTCAAGTTCAAGCGAGGTGCCTGCATCGCGGGCAAGCCTTGCTCCCACAGAGGCTCGCTCCCACAGGGGGGATTACGAGAAATGTGCGGGAAACTGGCAAAACCGTCATGTCGTTCTAATACTAAGGTCGTCTGGAACCTGGCCTTGAGCCGCATAGAGTAGAGTCGTTCCAATTAAATCTGTGCTGCGAGGATAAAAACAATGAACGACAGCATTTACCTCTCGATTCAAAACAGCCCGCGCTTCAAGGAGCTGGTGAGAAAAAGGGAAAAGTTCGCCTGGATTCTCTCGGCGATCATGCTTGGGCTGTATTCCGGCTTCATTCTTCTGATCGCCTACGGGCCACACATTCTCGGGGCCAAGATCACGCCTGAGTCCACCATCACCTGGGGTATTCCCATCGGTGTCGGCCTGATTGTCTCGGCCTTCATCCTGACCGGCATCTACGTGCGGCGCGCCAACGGCGAGTTTGACGACCTGAACAATGCGATTCTCAAGGAGGCTCAGCAATGATCCGGCGTCTACTGGCTCTATTGAGCATCGCAGCGTTCGCACCAGGCGCCTGGGCGGCTGACGCCCTGACCGGTGCCGTGCAGAAACAACCCCTCAACGTCGCGGCTATCCTGATGTTCGTGGCCTTCGTCGGCGCGACTTTGTACATCACCTACTGGGCGTCCAAGAAAAACAACTCGGCGGCCGACTACTATGCGGCCGGCGGCAAGATCACCGGTTTCCAGAACGGCCTGGCAATCGCGGGCGACTACATGTCGGCGGCGTCCTTCCTGGGCATTTCCGCGCTGGTGTTCACGTCCGGTTATGACGGCCTGATCTACTCCATCGGCTTCCTGGTGGGCTGGCCGATCATTCTGTTCCTGATCGCCGAGCGCCTGCGTAACCTGGGTAAGTACACGTTTGCCGATGTGGCGTCCTATCGCCTGGGCCAAACCCAGATCCGTACCTTGTCTGCCAGCGGTTCGTTGGTGGTGGTGGCGTTCTACCTGATCGCGCAAATGGTCGGTGCCGGCAAGCTGATCCAACTGCTGTTCGGCCTGGACTACCACGTTGCGGTGATCCTGGTGGGTATCCTGATGTGCCTCTATGTGCTGTTCGGCGGCATGCTGGCCACCACATGGGTGCAGATCATCAAGGCGGTCTTGCTGCTGTCGGGTGCTTCGTTCATGGCGTTGATGGTCATGAAGCACGTCAACTTCGACTTCAACATGCTGTTTGCCGAAGCGGTGAAGGTTCACCCTAAAGGCGAGGCGATCATGAGCCCCGGCGGCCTGGTGAAGGATCCGATCTCGGCCTTCTCCCTGGGCCTGGCGCTGATGTTCGGTACTGCTGGCCTGCCGCACATCCTGATGCGCTTCTTCACCGTGAGCGACGCCAAGGAAGCGCGCAAGAGCGTGCTGTATGCCACCGGCTTCATCGGTTACTTCTACATCCTGACCTTCATCATCGGCTTCGGCGCGATCCTGCTGGTCAGCACCAACCCGGCCTTCAAGGACGCGGCAGGTGCCTTGCTGGGCGGCAACAACATGGCAGCGGTGCACCTGGCCAACGCCGTGGGCGGCAGCATCTTCCTGGGCTTCATCTCGGCGGTAGCCTTTGCCACCATCCTGGCGGTAGTGGCGGGCCTGACCCTGGCCGGTGCCTCGGCGGTGTCCCATGACCTGTATGCCAGCGTGATCAAGAAAGGCAAGGCCAACGAGAAGGACGAGATTCGCGTCTCGAAAATCACCACCATCGCCCTGGCGGTGCTGGCGATCGGCCTGGGTATCCTGTTCGAGAAGCAGAACATCGCGTTCATGGTGGGCCTGGCGTTCTCCATCGCGGCGAGCTGCAACTTCCCGGTACTGCTGCTTTCGATGTACTGGAAGAAGCTGACCACCCGTGGCGCCATGATTGGCGGTTGGCTGGGCCTGGTCAGTGCCGTGGGCCTGATGATCCTCGGCCCGACCATCTGGGTACAGATCATGGGTCACGAGAAGGCGATCTTCCCGTATGAATACCCGGCGCTGTTCTCGATGGCCATTGCCTTCGTCGGCATCTGGTTCTTCTCCATCACCGACAAGTCGGCTGAAGGCGCAAACGAACGGGCGCTGTTCTTCCCGCAGTTCGTGCGTTCGCAGACTGGCCTGGGGGCGAGTGGGGCGGTTAACCATTGATGTAGCGATAAGAGCTTGAAGAAATACCCCGGTCGAGAGGCCGGGGTATTTTTTTGTGCCGGGTTTAAGGGGGCCAGGGCTGCCGTCATCGCGAGCAAGCTCGCTCCCACAGGGGATTGGGTTCCAGTGTGGGAGCGAGCTTGCTCGCGATGGCGCCAGTCCGGCCGCCACTGCATAAAAGGAGGCACAAACAAAACAGCCCCCGCTCTTATATAAGAAGCGGGGGCTGTTTCAATGCAGCTTGGGACCTATCGCAAGGCAGGTCTTACTTGCGGTCTTCCAGCTGGGTGATGTCACGCGACTCGTAGCCGGTGTACAGCTGGCGCGGGCGGCCGATCTTGTACGGGCTGGAGAGCATTTCCTTCCAGTGGGAGATCCAGCCGACGGTCCGCGCCAGGGCGAAGATCACGGTGAACATGCTGGTTGGAATGCCGATCGCCTTGAGGATGATCCCCGAGTAGAAGTCGACGTTCGGGTACAGCGAGCGCTCGATGAAGTACGGGTCGGTCAGGGCGATCTCTTCCAGGCGCATGGCCAGTTCGAGTTGCGGATCGTTCTTGATCCCCAGTTCCTTGAGCACTTCGTCGCAGGTCTGCTTCATCACGGTGGCGCGCGGGTCGCGGTTCTTGTAGACCCGGTGACCGAAGCCCATCAGCTTGAACGGATCGTTCTTGTCCTTGGCCTTGGCGATGAACTTGTCGATGTTCGAGACATCGCCGATTTCATCGAGCATGGTCAGCACCGCTTCGTTCGCACCGCCGTGGGCAGGGCCCCAGAGTGCGGCGATACCGGCGGCGATACAGGCGAACGGGTTGGCACCCGAGGAGCCGGCCAGGCGCACGGTGGACGTGGAGGCGTTCTGCTCGTGGTCGGCATGGAGGATGAAGATCCGATCCATGGCCTTGGCGAGCACCGGGCTGATCGGTTTGATCTCGCACGGGGTGTTGAACATCATATGCAGGAAGTTCTCTGCATAGGTCAGGTCGTTGCGCGGGTACATCATGGGCTGGCCCATGGAGTACTTGTAGACCATGGCTGCCAGGGTCGGCATCTTCGCCACCAGGCGGATCGCGGAGATTTCGCGATGCTGGGGGTTATTGATGTCCAGGGAGTCGTGGTAGAAGGCCGAGAGAGCGCCGACAACGCCGCACATGACGGCCATCGGGTGGGCATCGCGACGGAAGCCGTTGAAGAAGGTCTTCAACTGCTCGTGAACCATGGTGTGGTTCTTCACGGTGCTGACGAACTGGGCCTTTTGCTCTGCGGTCGGCAGCTCGCCGTTGAGCAGCAGGTAGCAGGTTTCCAGGTAGTCCGATTTTTCAGCCAGTTGCTCGATCGGGTAGCCGCGGTGCAGCAGGATGCCGTTGTCGCCGTCGATGTAGGTGATTTTCGACTCGCACGAGGCGGTCGACATGAAACCTGGGTCAAAGGTGAAACGGCCCGTGGCCGTCAGGCCCCGTACGTCGATTACATCGGGACCAACGGTGCCGGTTAAAATGGGCAGCTCGACGGGGGCTGCGCCCTCGATGATCAACTGCGCTTTTTTGTCAGCCATGTGGCCTCCTATTAATGCTTGAAATCATCAGACAGACCCCCCACGCAGGGCCCGCACCACTATAGTGAGATAAATCCGAAAGTCAATTTGCCTAAAGTCTTGCTCCAGAAGGCTTTAACCGCACTTTTTCCGCGAAATTACCTGCCGTTTACGCCTTTTGCGCCATATGTGCAATGCGCTATTAGGGGAAGGTGAACGCGTTGTCATTAGTAGCCTAACTGTCTATACTCGGCCACCGACCGCCAGGGGCTTTTGGGCCTGCTTTCTTGGGGGTCGTCACTCCCTGGGTGGTGAGTACCTGACCAGTGCGCGCCCCAACAACTTTGCCCTGATTGTTAGGGGCTCTTCAGTGTGAAAAAAAAGCCGTGAAAAGCCAACGACCTGTAAACCTAGACCTAAGGACCATCAAACTCCCAGTCACTGCTTACACGTCCATTCTTCACCGTATTTCCGGTGTCATCCTCTTCGTCAGCCTGGCCATCATGCTTTATGCATTGGACAAGTCGCTCGATTCGGAAGAAGGCTTCGGTCAGGTGAAAGCGTGTTTGACCAGTCCGCTAGCCAAGCTAGTGATTTGGGGCATCCTGTCCGCCTTGCTGTATCACTTGGTCGCCGGTGTGCGCCACTTGATCATGGACATGGGCATCGGTGAGACGCTGGAAGGCGGCAAGCTGGGCTCGAAAATCATTATCGCCGTGTCTGCGGTGCTGATCGTTCTGGCAGGAGTCTGGATATGGTAACCAACGTCACGAACCTTTCGCGTTCGGGCCTCTACGACTGGATGGCCCAGCGTGTGTCTGCGGTCGTTCTCGCGGCTTACTTCATTTTCCTGATCGGATATGTCGTGGCAAACCCAGGCCTGGGCTATGCCCAATGGCATGAACTGTTCGCAAACAACTGGATGCGTATCTTCAGTCTGCTGGCACTTGTCGCACTGGGCGCTCACGCCTGGGTCGGCATGTGGACCATCGCGACCGACTACCTGACGCCCATGGCGTTCGGCAAGTCGGCGACTGCCGTACGTTTCCTTTTCCAGGCAGTATGCGGCGTTGCGATGTTCGCTTACTTCGTCTGGGGTGTGCAGATTCTCTGGGGTATCTGATCCATGGCTAACATTCCAACGATTTCTTTCGACGCCATCATCATTGGTGGTGGCGGTGCCGGCATGCGCGCAGCGCTGCAACTGGCACAGGGCGGTCACAAGACTGCCGTGATCACCAAGGTTTTCCCGACCCGTTCGCACACTGTTTCCGCCCAGGGTGGCATCACCTGCGCCATCGCTTCGGCCGACCCGAACGATGACTGGCGCTGGCACATGTACGATACCGTCAAGGGTTCCGACTACATCGGTGACCAGGACGCTATCGAATACATGTGTCAGGAAGGCCCGGCCGCGGTGTTCGAACTGGACCACATGGGCATGCCCTTCTCGCGTACCGAGCAAGGCCGTATCTACCAGCGTCCGTTCGGTGGCCAGTCCAAGGACTACGGCAAGGGCGGCCAGGCTGCGCGTACTTGCGCGGCGTCCGACCGTACCGGTCACGCACTGCTGCACACCCTGTACCAGGGCAACCTGAAAGCCGGTACCACGTTCCTGAACGAGTACTACGCCGTCGACCTGGTGAAGAACCAGGACGGCGCCTTCGTCGGTGTGATCGCGATCTGCATCGAAACCGGCGAAACCACCTACATCCGCGCCAAGGCCACCGTACTGGCGACCGGCGGTGCAGGCCGTATCTACGCATCCACCACCAATGCCCTGATCAACACCGGTGACGGCGTCGGCATGGCCCTGCGTGCTGGCGTGCCGGTACAAGACATCGAAATGTGGCAGTTCCACCCGACCGGCATCGCCGGCGCCGGCGTACTGGTGACCGAAGGTTGCCGTGGTGAAGGTGGTTACCTGATCAACAAGCACGGCGAGCGGTTCATGGAACGTTATGCGCCGAACGCCAAGGACCTTGCCGGTCGTGACGTTGTGGCTCGTTCGATGGTTAAAGAGATCATCGCCGGCAACGGCTGTGGCCCGAATGGCGACCACGTGATGCTCAAGCTCGATCACCTGGGCGAGGAAGTGCTGCACAGCCGCCTGCCAGGCATCTGCGAGCTGTCCAAGACCTTCGCCCACGTCGACCCGGTCGTCGCGCCGGTTCCAGTGGTTCCAACCTGCCACTATATGATGGGCGGCGTTGCCACCAACATCCACGGCCAGGCGATCACCCAGAACGGCGAAGGCGTGGACGAAATCATCCCTGGCCTGTTCGCAGTGGGTGAAGTGGCGTGCGTATCGGTCCACGGTGCCAACCGCCTGGGCGGCAACTCGCTGCTCGACCTGGTGGTCTTCGGTCGCGCTGCCGGCCTGCACCTGGAGAAAGCGCTGACCGACGGTATCGAATATGACGATGCCACCGATGCCAACATCGAAGCTGCCCTGGCGCGTCTGTCCGCTCTGAACGAGCGTACCGAAGGCGAAGACGTGGCAACCCTGCGTCGCGAGCTGCAGAACTGCATGCAGAACTACTTCGGTGTGTTCCGTACCGGCGAATACATGCAGAAGGGTATCGCCCAGCTGGCGCAATTGCGTGAACGAATCGCCAACGTGAAGATCAACGATAAGTCGCAGGCGTTCAACACTGCCCGTATCGAAGCGCTGGAATTGCAGAACCTGCTGGAAGTGGCCGAAGCCACCGCCATCGCCGCAGAAGTGCGTAAAGAGTCCCGTGGTGCCCACGCCCGCGAAGACTTCGAAGACCGTGACGACGAAAACTGGCTGTGCCACACCTTGTACTTCCCGGGTGAAAAACGCGTCGCCAAGCGTGCCGTGAACTTCTCGCCGAAGACTGTTCCGACTTTCGAACCAAAAGTCCGGACTTATTAAGGGTGACCGCTATGTTGCAAGTCAGTGTTTATCGCTACAACCCTGATCAGGACGCTGCGCCGTTCATGCAGGACTTCCAGGTCGATACCGGTGGTAAAGACCTGATGGTGCTGGACGTGCTGGCCCTGATCAAAGAGCAGGACGAGGGTTTTTCCTATCGTCGCTCTTGCCGCGAGGGCGTTTGCGGCTCCGACGGCATGAACATCAACGGCAAGAACGGCCTGGCCTGCATCACGCCGCTGTCGGCCGTGGTCAAGGGCAACAAGCTGGTGGTTCGTCCATTGCCAGGTTTGCCGGTTATCCGTGACCTGGTCGTCGATATGAGCATCTTCTACAAGCAATACGAGAAGGTGAAGCCATTCCTGCAGAACGACACGCCGGCTCCGGCCATCGAGCGTCTGCAGTCTCCGGAAGAGCGTGAAAAGCTCGACGGTCTGTACGAGTGCATCCTGTGCGCTTGCTGCTCGACCTCGTGCCCATCCTTCTGGTGGAACCCGGACAAGTTCCTGGGCCCGGCCGCCCTGCTGCAAGCGTACCGCTTCCTGGCAGACAGCCGTGACACCAAGACGTCCGAGCGTCTGGCTTCGCTGGATGACCCGTTCAGCGTATTCCGCTGCCGCGGGATCATGAACTGCGTCAACGTCTGCCCGAAAGGCCTGAACCCGACTAAGGCCATCGGTCACATTCGTAACATGCTGCTGCAAAGCGGCGTGTGATTCAGCTGCTGTACCCGTAGGACCGTTGTACCCGTAAAGGCCAGGGCGCGGGCTTCAACCCGCGTCTTGGCTATAACCAGAACAGCCGCTCACAAAGCGGTGGTTCTTATTTTGAAGAAATGAGACAAGCAGGGGCATCCGGGCTGGTACCCGGACTATCAGCGTGATCCTAAGTGGCTTGTTTTAGTCGCTGCACTCGGACTTCTGCAAGTTTGCTCGGTGTTTTCGCCGGTGGTGTTCCCCTAATCGAGGGTGACCAAGCATGCAAGAAAGCGTGATGCAGCGCATGTGGAACAGTGCCCACCTCTCCGGTGGTAACGCTGCCTATGTGGAAGAGCTCTACGAGCTCTACCTGCACGACCCTAACGCTGTGCCAGAAGAATGGCGCACCTACTTTCAGAAGCTACCGGCCGACGGTAATTCTGCCACTGATGTTTCGCACTCGACGATTCGCGATCATTTCGTGTTGCTGGCAAAGAACCAGCGCCGCGCTCAGCCGGTGTCTGCCGGCAGCGTGAGCTCCGAGCACGAGAAGAAGCAAGTTGAAGTATTGCGACTGATCCAGGCCTACCGGATGCGTGGCCACCAGGCAGCCCAGCTTGACCCGCTGGGGCTGTGGCAGCGTCCTGCACCTGCAGACCTGTCGATCACTCACTACGGCTTGACCAATGCCGACCTTGATACGACCTTCCGTGCCGGCGACCTGTTCATCGGCAAAGAGGAAGCGAGCCTACGCGAAATTCACGAAGCGTTGCAGCAGACATATTGCCGCACCATCGGCGCTGAATTTACGCACATCACCGATTCCGAGCAGCGCCAGTGGTTCCAGCAGCGTCTGGAAAGCGTTCGTGGCCGTCCGACGTACTCCGCCGACATCAAGAGCCACTTGCTCGAGCGCGTCACCGCCGGTGAAGGCCTGGAGAAATACCTGGGCACCAAGTACCCGGGTACCAAGCGTTTCGGCCTGGAAGGCGGCGAAAGCCTGATCCCGATGCTCGACGAGCTGATCCAGCGTTCCGGTTCCTACGGCACCAAGGAAGTCGTCATCGGCATGGCCCACCGTGGCCGCCTGAACGTACTGGTCAATACCTTCGGCAAGAACCCGCGCGAGCTGTTCGACGAGTTCGAAGGCAAGAAGAAGGTCGAGCTGGGCTCCGGTGACGTGAAATACCACCAGGGCTTCTCGTCCAACGTGATGACCAGCGGTGGTGAAGTCCACCTGGCCATGGCGTTCAACCCGTCTCACCTGGAAATCGTTTCCCCGGTGGTCGAGGGTTCGGTCCGCGCCCGCCAGGATCGTCGCAACGATCCGACCGGCGAGAAGGTGCTGCCGATTTCCATCCACGGTGACGCGGCATTCGCCGGTCAGGGCGTGGTCATGGAAACCTTCCAGATGTCGCAGACCCGCGGTTTCAAGACCGGCGGCACCGTGCACATCGTGATCAACAACCAGGTTGGCTTCACCATCAGCAACCCGGAAGACTCGCGTTCCACCGAGTACGCGACCGACGTCGCGAAAATGATCCAGGCACCGATCCTCCATGTGAATGGCGATGACCCGGAAGCCGTGCTGTTCGTGACCCAGTTGGCCATCGACTACCGCATGCAGTACAAGCGCGACGTGGTGATCGACCTGGTCTGCTACCGTCGTCGCGGCCACAACGAGGCCGACGAGCCAAGTGGCACCCAGCCCCTGATGTACCAGCAGATCGCCAAGCAGCGCACCACCCGTGAGCTGTATGCCGAGCGCCTGACCCAGGGCGGTGTTCTGGATGTCGCCCGCGTCCAGGAAAAAGTCGATGAATATCGCAATGCCCTGGACAACGGGCTGCACGTGGTAAAAAGCCTGGTCAAGGAACCGAACAAAGAGTTGTTCGTGGACTGGCGTCCGTATCTGGGCCACGCCTGGACCGCGCGTCACGACACGCGTTTCGACCTCAAGACCCTGCAGGAACTGTCCGCCAAGCTGCTGGAAATCCCGGAAGGCTTCGTGGTCCAGCGCCAGGTCGCGAAGATCTACGAAGACCGGCAGAAGATGCAAGCCGGCGGCCTGCCGATCAACTGGGGTTACGCCGAAACCATGGCGTACGCGACCCTGGCGTTCGAAGGCCACCCGATCCGCATCACCGGCCAGGACGTAGGCCGCGGCACTTTCTCGCACCGCCATGCGGCGCTGCACAACCAGAAAGACGCCAGCACCTACATCCCGCTGCAACACCTGTACAAGGGCCAGCCACGTTTCGACCTGTACGATTCGCTGCTGTCCGAGGAAGCCGTCCTGGCGTTCGAATATGGCTACTCCACCACCGAGCCCAATGCGCTGGTGATCTGGGAAGCCCAGTTCGGCGACTTCGCCAACGGTGCCCAGGTGGTTGTCGACCAGTTCATCACCAGCGGCGAGCACAAGTGGGGCCGTCTCTGCGGTCTGACCATGCTGTTGCCACACGGTTATGAAGGGCAGGGGCCGGAGCACTCCTCGGCACGTCTGGAGCGTTACCTGCAACTGTGTGCCGAGCACAACGTCCAGGTTTGCGTACCAACGACACCGGCACAGATCTACCACCTGCTGCGTCGTCAGGTCATCCGTCCGCTGCGCAAGCCGCTGATCGTGCTGACACCGAAGTCGCTGCTGCGTCACAAACTGGCGATCTCCACGCTCGAAGACCTGGCCGAAGGCTCGTTCCAGACCGTTATTTCGGAAATCGACACGCTGGACGCGGCGAAGGTGACTCGCCTGGTCCTGTGCAGCGGCAAGGTCTACTACGACCTGCTGGAAAAACGTCGTGCCGAAGGCCGCGAAGACATCGCCATCGTGCGTATCGAGCAGCTCTACCCGTTCCCGGAAGAAGACCTGATGGAGGCCATCGCGCCTTACACCAACCTCACCCACGTGGTGTGGTGTCAGGAAGAACCGATGAACCAGGGCGCCTGGTACAGCAGCCAGCATCACCTGCGTCGCAGCATCGGCAACCATAACAAGGCCCTGGGCCTGGAATACGCCGGCCGTGATGCTTCCGCTGCACCTGCGTGTGGTTATGCGTCGATGCACGCCGAGCAGCAGGAAAAACTGCTGCAAGATGCTTTCACTGTTTAAGCCTTCGTGCTGACTGAAACCGAATTTTAAGGACCCACAGATAATGGCTATCGAAATCAAAGCCCCGTCATTCCCGGAATCGGTTGCCGATGGCACCGTTGCCACCTGGCACAAGAAACCGGGCGAAGCAGTCAAGCGTGACGACCTGATCGTCGACATCGAGACCGACAAAGTCGTTCTGGAAGTGTTGGCCGAAGCTGACGGCGTGCTCGGCGCAATCGTTGCCGAAGAGGGCGCTACCGTCCTGTCCAACCAGGTACTGGGCTCGATCGAAGAGGGCGGCGCCGCTGCCGCCGCTCCGGCCGCTGCTGCTCCTGCCGCTGCCCAGGCCGCAGCGCCTGCTGCCGATGGCGAAGACGATCCAGTCGCCGCGCCTGCCGCGCGCAAGATCGCCGAAGAGAACGGCATCAACATCGCCTCCGTTGCCGGCACCGGCAAGGGTGGTCGTGTGACCAAGGAAGACGTGGTGGCAGCCGTTGCCGCCAAGAAAGCCGCGCCAGCCGCCGCACCGGCCAAGCCAGCCGCACCTGCCGCCGCCGCTCCGGTGTTCGCTGCCGGTGATCGCGTTGAAAAACGCGTTCCGATGACCCGCCTGCGTGCCAAGGTTGCCGAGCGTCTGGTCGAAGCACAGTCGAACATGGCGATGCTGACCACCTTCAACGAAGTCGACATGACCGAAGTCATGGCCCTGCGTTCGAAGTACAAGGATCTGTTCGAGAAGTCCCACAATGGCGTACGCCTGGGCTTCATGTCGTTCTTCGTCAAGGCTGCCACCGAAGCGCTGAAACGCTTCCCGGCGGTCAACGCGTCGATCGACGGTTCCGACATCGTCTACCACGGTTATGCCGACATCGGCGTCGCGGTTTCCAGCGACCGTGGCCTGGTGGTTCCGGTCCTGCGCAACGCCGAACTGATGAGCCTGGCCGAAATCGAAGGCGGCATCGCCACCTTCGGCAAGAAGGCCCGTGACGGCAAGCTGTCCATCGAAGAGATGACCGGCGGTACGTTCACCATCACCAACGGTGGTACATTCGGTTCGATGATGTCGACCCCGATCGTCAACCCGCCACAGGCGGCTATCCTGGGCATGCACAACATCCTGCAGCGTCCGATGGCGATCAACGGTCAAGTCGTGATTCGTCCGATGATGTACCTGGCACTGTCCTACGATCACCGCCTGATCGACGGCAAAGAAGCCGTGACGTTCCTGGTCACCATCAAGAACCTGCTTGAAGATCCGGCTCGTCTGCTGCTGGATATCTGATTTTCGCTGCGAGGGCCGGTCTGTCGACCGGCCTCTTGCTGAAACAACCGGTTTCGTCCCTCGACGGTCATCACAAGTGATCGTCCGGTTTGATTCGAAAAGGAATGACTCATGACTCAGAAATTCGACGTGGTAGTGATTGGTGCGGGCCCTGGTGGCTACGTAGCGGCCATCAAGGCTGCGCAGCTGGGCCTTACCACTGCCTGCATCGAGAAATACACCGATGGCGAGGGCAAGCAGGCCCTCGGCGGTACTTGCCTGAACGTCGGTTGCATTCCTTCCAAGGCGCTGCTGGACAGCTCCTGGAAATACAAGGAAGCGAAAGAAAGCTTCAACGTTCACGGTATCTCTACCGGTGAAGTGAAAATGGACGTCGCCGCGATGGTTGGCCGCAAGGCTGGCATCGTCAAGAACCTGACCAGCGGTGTTGCCACCCTGTTCAAGGCCAACGGCGTGACCTCGATCCAGGGCCACGGCAAGCTGCTGCTGGGCAAGAAAGTCGAAGTGACCAAGCCCGATGGCTCGGTTGAAGTGATCGAAGCCGAAAACGTCATCCTGGCGCCAGGCTCGCGTCCGATCGACATTCCGCCGGCTCCGGTCGACCAGAACGTGATCGTCGATTCCACCGGTGCCCTGGAATTCCAGTCCGTGCCTAAGCGCCTGGGCGTGATCGGCGCCGGCGTGATCGGTCTCGAGCTGGGTTCGGTCTGGTCGCGCCTGGGCGCGCAAGTGACCGTGCTCGAAGCCCTCGATACCTTCCTGATGGCCGCTGACGCTGCGGTTTCCAAGGAAGCGCTGAAAACCCTGACCAAACAGGGCCTGGACATCAAGCTGGGCGCTCGCGTGACCGGTTCGAAGGTCAACGGCGAAGAGGTCGTGGTCAACTACACCGACGCCAATGGCGAACAGACCATCACTTTCGACAAGCTGATCGTTGCGGTCGGCCGTCGTCCGGTGACCACCGATCTGCTGGCTGCCGATAGCGGCGTGGACCTCGACGAACGCGGTTTCATCAAAGTTGATGATTTCTGCGCCACCACCGTACCGGGCGTCTTCGCCATCGGTGACGTGGTCCGCGGCATGATGCTGGCGCACAAGGCGTCCGAGGAAGGC
This sequence comes from Pseudomonas sp. FW305-28, assembly GCF_017351395.1. Classification (NCBI taxonomy): domain Bacteria; kingdom Pseudomonadati; phylum Pseudomonadota; class Gammaproteobacteria; order Pseudomonadales; family Pseudomonadaceae; genus Pseudomonas; species Pseudomonas sp. FW305-28. Next base: position 22,143 of record NZ_JACNDD010000038.1, on the reverse strand, counting down.
ATCATGGTTGTCGAGCGCATCAAGGGCCACAAAGCCCAGATGAACTATGACCTGATCCCATCGGTTATCTACACCCACCCGGAAATCGCATGGGTTGGCAAGACCGAGCAGGCCTTGAAAGCCGAAGGCGTTGAAGTTAACGTCGGCACCTTCCCGTTCGCCGCCAGTGGCCGTGCCATGGCAGCCAACGATACCGGTGGTTTCGTGAAAGTCATCGCCGATGCCAAGACGGATCGCGTATTGGGCGTTCACGTGATTGGCCCAAGCGCTGCCGAGCTGGTACAGCAAGGCGCGATCGGTATGGAATTCGGCACCAGCGCTGAAGACCTGGGCATGATGGTCTTCTCCCATCCGACCCTGTCCGAAGCCTTGCACGAAGCGGCCCTGGCCGTAAATGGCGGCGCCATCCACGTGGCCAACCGCAAGAAGCGTTAATAGACAATAAGAAACCACGGCGGTATGGCCCGTCGTGAGCCTTGCGAGCAAGACTCACCGCGGAATATCCGCTGGACGCAGCCTTGCGTAGCGGCACCGGTTCACCGGAACGCTACGCAAGCAGCAGTCACAGGTGGTGCGGCACCAGAACGGTGCAGCACCGAATGCGCAGTACCTAACGAAGACGGTAATAAGCATGAATCTTCACGAGTATCAGGGTAAGCAGCTGTTCGCTGAGTACGGCCTGCCAGTATCCACCGGCTACGCGGTAGACACCCCGGAAGCGGCAGCAGAAGCTTGCGACAAAATCGGCGGCAGCGAATGGGTTGTCAAAGCCCAGGTTCACGCCGGTGGTCGCGGTAAAGCGGGCGGCGTCAAGCTGGTTCGCAGCAAAGAAGACGCCAAAGCCTTCGCACAGCAGTGGCTGGGCAAGCGTCTGGTGACTTACCAGACTGACGCCAACGGTCAGCCAGTCACCAAGATCCTGGTTGAATCGTGCACTGATATCGCTAAAGAGCTGTACCTGGGCGCTGTCGTTGACCGTTCGAGCCGCCGTATCGTGTTCATGGCTTCCACCGAAGGTGGCGTGGACATCGAGAAAATCGCTCACGATACCCCTGAGAAAATCCTCAAGGCCACCATCGATCCACTGGTTGGCGCTCAGCCATTCCAGGGTCGCGAGCTGGCATTCCAGCTGGGTCTGGAAGGCAAGCAGGTCACTCAATTCGCCAAGATCTTCGTAGGTCTGGCCAAGCTGTTCCAGGACCACGACCTGGCACTGCTGGAAGTGAACCCGCTGGTGATCAAGGCCGACGGCGACCTGCACTGCCTCGATGCCAAGATCAACATCGACGCCAACGCCATGTACCGTCAGCCTAAGCTGAAGACTTTCCACGATCCGTCGCAAGACGATCCGCGCGAAGCGCACGCTGCCAAGTTCGAACTGAACTACGTAGCCCTGGAAGGCAACATCGGCTGCATGGTCAACGGTGCCGGCCTGGCCATGGGTACCATGGACATCGTCAACCTGCACGGCGGCAAGCCAGCCAACTTCCTCGACGTGGGCGGCGGTGCTACCAAGGAACGCGTTACCGAAGCGTTCAAGATCATCCTGTCCGACACCAACGTCGCCGCAGTACTGGTCAACATCTTCGGCGGCATCGTTCGCTGCGACATGATTGCCGAAGGCATCATCGGCGCCGTGAAAGAAGTCGGCGTGAAAATCCCGGTTGTTGTTCGCCTCGAAGGCAACAACGCTGAGCTGGGCGCTAAAGTACTGGCAGAAAGCGGTTTGAACATCATCGCTGCTACCAGCCTGACCGACGCTGCTCAACAAGTCGTTAAAGCTGCGGAGGGCAAATAATGAGCGTCCTGATCAATAAAGACACCAAGGTTATCTGCCAGGGCATTACCGGTTCGCAAGGTAGTTTCCACACCCAGCAAGCCCTGGAATATGGCACCAAGATGGTTGGCGGCGTAACACCAGGCAAAGGCGGCACCGAGCACCTGGGCCTGCCCGTGTTCAACACCGTGAAAGACGCTGTAGCTGCCACTGGCGCCACCGCCAGCGTGATCTACGTTCCGGCTCCTTTCTGCAAGGACTCCATCCTTGAAGCAGCGTTCGGCGGCATCAAGCTGATCGTCTGCATCACCGAAGGCATCCCGACCATCGACATGCTGGAAGCCAAGGTCAAGTGCGACGAGCTGGGTATCACCCTGATCGGCCCTAACTGCCCAGGCGTGATCACCCCAGGCGAATGCAAGATCGGCATCATGCCAGGTCACATTCACTTGCCAGGCAAGGTCGGTATCGTTTCCCGTTCCGGCACCCTGACCTACGAAGCTGTGAAGCAGACCACTGACGCCGGTTTCGGTCAGTCGACTTGCGTCGGCATCGGCGGTGACCCGATCCCGGGTTCGAACTTCATCGACATCCTGAAGCTGTTCCAGGAAGACCCGAAGACCGAAGCGATCGTCATGATCGGTGAGATCGGCGGTTCGGCTGAAGAAGAAGCCGCTGCCTACATCAAGGCCAACGTGACCAAGCCGGTTGTGTCCTACATCGCGGGTGTGACTGCTCCTCCGGGCAAGCGCATGGGCCATGCTGGCGCAATCATCTCTGGCGGCAAAGGCACTGCAGACGAGAAATTCGCTGCACTGCAAGACGCAGGCGTGAAAACCGTGCGTTCGCTGGCAGACATCGGCAAGGCCCTGGCCGAGCTGACTGGCTGGGAAATGAAGAAGTAAGCTTCGGCTGACCTTTTCGTTCCAGCAACAAAGGCCACCTTCGGGTGGCCTTTGTCGTTTCTGGGTCTATGGGGAGGGCCTTATCGCGAGCAAGCTCGCTCCCACAGTCGAGCGCATTTCATTGTGGGAGCGAGCTTGCTCGCGATGACGGAATGACAATCGCCAACCATTTACATGCAAAAACGCGACACGGGGACGTCGTGCATCGGATAGTTCGCCCCTTTACAGTGCGTTTTATCGCCAAATTCGTTAGGCTAGCAGCCATTTTTGCGACCGCTGCCCACAAGGAAGCGCCGCGCTAAACGGGTCGGTCCCATACGGATCGGCAGCATTTCCCTCACCCATAAGGGAAATCCCTCTCTAAATTCCGATTCAGTAGTGTGGTTTCCTTAATGAAAGTGTTGAAAGGCCAGGACATCCTGGCGCTTGGTTTCATGACATTTGCCCTGTTCGTCGGGGCCGGCAACATCATCTTCCCGCCTATCGTCGGTTTGCAGTCCGGGCCTCATGTCTGGATGGCGGCGCTGGGCTTTTTGATCACGGCGGTCGGGCTGCCGGTCATCACGGTCGTGGCACTGGCCAAGGTGGGCGGGGCGATGGACGCCTTGAGCAGCCCCATCGGCAAGGTCGCCGGCGGGTTGCTGGCGGCGGTGTGCTACCTGGCCGTTGGCCCGTTGTTCGCCACGCCGCGTACCGCGACCGTTTCGTTCGAAGTCGGTCTGGCGCCATTGACGGGCGAAAGCCCGCTGGCACTGTTCCTGTACAGCGCCGCGTATTTCCTGCTGGTGTTCTTCATCTCGCTCTACCCGGGCCGCCTGCTGGACACCGTCGGGCGTTTCCTCGCGCCCCTGAAAATCATCGCCCTGGCCGTGCTCGGCATCGCCGCGTTTGCCTTGCCGGCCGGCGATATCGGCGTGGCGACCCCCGAATACGTGGCGGCGCCGTTTTCCCAGGGCTTCATCAATGGCTACCTGACCATGGATACCCTGGGCGCATTGGTGTTCGGGATCGTCATCGTCAACGCAATCCGTTCCCGGGGCGTCGAGTCGCCGGCCTTGATCACCCGCTACGCGATCATCGCCGGGCTGATTGCCGGGGTGGGCCTGGCGCTGGTCTACGTCAGCCTGTTCCGCCTCGGTTCGGGCAGCCATGAAGTGGCCATGGGCGCGACCAACGGCGCGGCGGTGCTGCATGCCTATGTGCAACATACCTTCGGCAGCCTGGGCAGCGGTTTCCTGGCGGTGCTGATCTCCCTGGCGTGCCTGGTGACCGCGGTCGGCCTGACCTGCGCCTGTGCCGAGTACTTCAGCCGCGTTTTGCCGCTGTCCTACAAGACCCTGGTGGTGATCCTGGCGGCCTTTTCGCTGCTGGTGTCCAACCTGGGCCTGACCAAGCTGATCGCGTTCTCGATTCCGGTCCTCACCGCGATCTACCCGCCGTGCATCGCCCTGGTGGCCTTGAGCTTCTGCAAGGACTTCTGGCACGAGCAAGGGCGCATCGTTGGCCCGGTGATGCTGGTGTCGTTCCTGTTTGGCCTGATCGATGCGCTCAAGGGCGCCGGGCTGGCGGACTGGATGCCGACGCAACTGGCCCACTTGCCGCTGAGCGAACAAGGCCTGGCCTGGCTGGTGCCTTCGGTGATGACCCTGGTGGTCGCGGTGGTGTGTGATCGCCTGCTGGGCAAGCGCAGCGAAGCACTGGCTTAAACAGCTTCAGGCAGATTCATCGGCTACAACCGAAATGCCCCGTATCAATCGATACGGGGCATTTTTTTTGAGTGCCGTGTCTTTTTTCGTGGACTAACGTCGAAGCAGTGTCTCGAAAGGCTTGCACACAACCTTGTGGGAGCGAGCTTGCTCGCGATAGCGCCAGATCAGCCAGTATCGATGTGTCTGATGGATCGCAATCGCGAGCAAGCTCGCTCCCACAGGGTTCACCGCGACTATTGCTCCAGATTTTGTTTCGTCACAGGAAATCGAATGTCATTCATCCAAGCCAACCTGATCCATCTGCTTGCCGCCGCCTGGTTCATCATCTGCTGGGCGGGCTACACCCGTTACGCGACCTGGAAGGCCCGCGATACGGCCTGCCTGGCCAGTGTCATGCACCTGTACCGCGAAGACTGGATGCGCCGCATGCTGCTGCGCGAGAACCGCATCGCCGATGCCAGCGTGATCGGCAACCTGGAGCGCAACGCCTCATTCTTCGCCTCCAGCACGCTGATCATCCTGGCTGGCATCCTGACGGTGCTCGGGGCATCGGATCGGGCGGTGTCGTTGCTGGCGGACATCCCCATGGTGCAACAGGCTTCCCAGGGCATGGCGGAGGTCAAGTTGCTGTGCCTGGCACTGGTGTTCGTGTATGCGTTCTTCACCTTCAGTTGGTGCATGCGCCAGTACAACTTCGCGGCGGTACTGATTGGCTCGGCGCCGATGATCGGCGAGCGGCATGTGTCGGAGCAGGAGCGCAAGGCCTTTGCGCTAAGGGCGGCGCGAGTCATTTCCATGGCGGCCAACCAATTCAACTTCGGCCTGCGTTCCTATTATTTCGGCATGACCATGTTGGCGTGGTTCGTCAGCCCCTGGTTATTCATGTTGATGAGTGCCGGCGTGGTGTTCGTGCTGTATCAGCGCGAGTTTCACTCCGATGTGCTGGACGTGATGGTCTATACCCCCACGGAAGCACCAGTGCCCGAGGTTGGCAAGGAAGCGGCCTGACAGGCGCCGCCAAATCACAGGCAAAAGAAAACCCGCACCAGGCGGGTTTTCTTTTACAGCTAAAACCGTATCAGTTGGTCTTAGGCGCGGTGGCAGGTGCTTGTTCCTGCTGGGCGGCGCTGTTCGATTCAGACTGAGCTTTGGCGGCTTCGGCGTTTTCTTTAGCCGCGTCGTTCACTTTATCCTGTGCTTTGTTCATGTCTTGCTGAGCTTGCTCAGCGTGTTGTGCGGCATCTTGAGCTTTGTCCTCGGATTTTTTATCGCAGGCAGCGAGACCGAGGGAGGCGGCCAACATCAAGGCAATAGCAAAAGTCTTACGCATGGGGTGTTTCTCCTTATGGAAATAACTACTGGCCTTTTGAGCAACCCCCCTCGGGTTAAGTTCCTCTTTTGCTACAGATATATAACTTTGCACGGTCGCGGAACTTTAGCGAGCTCGCCTGTTGCCAGGCCTCTAAATAAACAAGGGCATTGATGGACATGGCTGAAGACCCCATTTTTGAGCGTGCCACCCGCTTTTTATCCGCCCTGCGGCATTGCCAGGTGTTGGGCTTGAAGTTGCACAGCGCCAGTCGTGATGGGCTGACGCTCATCCTGCCGTTCAGCCCGAAAATCGTCGGCAATCCCCTGACGGGCATCATCCATGGTGGCGCGTTGACCTCATTGATGGACAGTGCGTGCGGCATGTCGACCTTGTGTGTGCTGCCGCAATTCGAAGTCTGTCCTACCCTCGACCTGCGCATCGACTACATGCACGCCGCCGAGCCCCACAAAGACGTCTACGGCTTCGCTCAATGCTATCGGGTGACCCCGGACGTGATCTTCACCCGGGGTTTCGCCTATCAGGACGACCCCGAGCAACCCATCGCCCATGTGGTGGGCACGTTCATGCGCCTGGGCCAGCATGCCAGGGGCATGGGGAAGGCCAGTCCATTGACTGCCGTGGGCCAGCCATGACCGAGACCACCCAGGAACAACTGCGCCATGCCTGTGAGCAGGGCGACTACGCGCTGCTGCTCGCCTCGATCCCCTATGCCCAACTCATCGGCGTCGAATGCACGCGCCAGGGCGACGACTTGGTGTTTCGCCTGCCGGCCAACAAGGACAACATTGGTAACCCTTTATTGCCGGCCATCCACGGCGGGGTCATCGCCGGTTTCATGGAGTTGTCGGCCGCCGTTCATCTGTTGATCGCCACCGGCACGCCGGGGGTACCAAAGATCATCGACTTTTCCCTGGATTACCTGCGCACCGGGCAGTTTCGCGACACCTATGCCAAATGCCAGGTCTGGCGCCAGGGCCGGCGGGTCGCCAATGTCGCGATCACCGCCTGGCAAGATGTCGAGGCTGAGCCCATCGCCACCGCCCGGGCGCATTTCAAGATCCAGGAGCCTTCAAAAACGGAACGCCCTTGAAATCATCAGCGTTGCCCCCACCTTGAGGACATCCCGCCGCCAATCTCAGCGAGGCGGACACCACCATCCACTTGGAGTTTGATGACCATGAGCGTGGAAACTCAAAAGGAAACCCTGGGCTTCCAGACCGAGGTGAAGCAACTGCTGCACCTGATGATTCACTCGCTGTATTCGAATAAGGAAATTTTCCTTCGCGAGCTGATTTCGAACGCCTCTGACGCTGTCGACAAATTACGTTTCGAAGCCCTTTCCAAGCCTGAACTGCTGGAAGGCGGCGCCGAGCTGAAAATCCGTGTGAGCTTCGACAAGGACGCGAAAACCGTCACCCTCGAAGACAACGGCATCGGCATGAGCCGCGAAGAGGTGATCACGCACCTGGGCACCATCGCCAAGTCTGGCACGGCCGACTTCATGAAGAACCTGTCCGGCGACCAGAAGAAAGATTCCCACCTGATCGGTCAGTTCGGCGTCGGTTTCTATTCCGCGTTCATCGTGGCCGACCAGGTCGAAGTGTTCAGCCGCCGTGCCGGCCTCGCTGCGAGCGAAGGCGTGCACTGGTCTTCCAAGGGCGAGGGCGAATTCGAAGTCGCTACCGTCGACAAGGCTGATCGCGGCACCCGCATCGTGCTGCACCTCAAATCCGGTGAAGACGAGTTCGCCGATGGCTGGCGCCTGCGCAACATCATCAAGAAGTACTCCGACCATATCGCGCTGCCCATCGAGCTGCCGAAGGAAGTCACCGCTGCCGAAGGCGAAGAAAAGCCTGAAGTGGAATGGGAAACCGTCAACCGCGCCAGTGCCCTGTGGACCCGTCCGCGCACCGAAGTGAAAGACGAGGAATACCAGGAGTTCTACAAGCATATCGCCCACGACTACGAGAACCCGCTGAGCTGGAGCCATAACAAGGTCGAAGGCAAGCTGGAATACAACTCGCTGCTGTACGTGCCGGCCCGTGCACCGTTCGACCTGTACCAGCGTGAAGCGCCACGTGGCCTGAAGCTGTATGTGCAGCGTGTGTTCGTGATGGACCAGGCCGAGTCGTTCCTGCCGCTGTACCTGCGTTTCATCAAGGGCGTGGTGGATTCCAACGATTTGTCGCTGAACGTTTCGCGGGAAATCCTGCAGAAAGATCCGATCATCGACTCCATGAAGTCGGCACTGACCAAGCGCGTGCTGGACATGCTGGAAAAACTGGCGAAGAACGAGCCCGAGCAGTACAAGAGCTTCTGGAAAAACTTCGGCCAGGTCATGAAAGAAGGCCCGGCCGAGGACTTCGCCAACAAAGAGAAAATCGCCGGCCTGCTGCGCTTTGCGTCGACCCAGGGTGACGATGGCGAGCAGATCGTTGGCCTGGCCGATTACCTGGCCCGCGCCAAGGAAGGCCAGGACAAGATCTACTACCTGACCGGTGAAACGTATGCACAGGTCAAGAACAGCCCGCACCTGGAAGTCTTCCGCAAGAAAGGCATCGAAGTGCTGCTGCTGACCGACCGTATCGACGAGTGGCTGATGAGCTATCTCAACGAGTTTGACGGCAAGAGCTTCGTCGATGTGGCCCGTGGCGACCTGGACCTCGGCAACCTGGATTCGGAAGAAGACAAGAAAGCCGCCGAAGAAGTCGCCAAGAGCAAGGAAGGCCTGGTCGAGCGGATCAAGACGGCCCTGGGCGATGCTGTCAGCGAAGTGCGTGTCTCGCACCGCCTGACCGATTCTCCGGCGATCCTGGCCATCGGTGAGCAGGACCTGGGCCTGCAGATGCGCCAGATCCTCGAAGCCAGCGGCCAGAAAGTCCCGGACTCCAAGCCGATCTTCGAATTCAACCCGGCCCACCCGCTGGTGGAAAAACTCGACAACGAGCAGAGCGAAGAGCGTTTCGGCGATCTGTCGCACATCCTGTTCGACCAGGCGGCCCTGGCGGCCGGTGACAGCCTGAAGGATCCGGCGGCGTATGTGCGTCGCCTGAACAAGCTGTTGGTCGAACTGTCAGCTTAATCTGACGCAGGAAAGTCCCTTGTGGGAGCGAGCTTGCTCGCGATTTCGGTCCAACATTCAACAGATACGTTGACTGGTCTACCGTTATCGCGAGCAAGCTCGCTCCCACAAGCGCTTCTTGAATGTTTCATCAGGAGGAGTCTGTCATGAGTCAGGTTACGGTTCGTTCGCTGGTCTATCAGATCGATGGTCAAAGTTATGAAGGTCGCCTGGCCTTCGACGTCAACCAGCAGGGTCCGCGCCCGGGTTTGCTGATGGCGCCGAACTGGATGGGTGTAGGGGCAGGTGCCGAGGATATCGCCAAGTCGGTGGCGGCCAACGGTTATGTGGTGTTGATCGCCGACTTGTACGGGCAGACGGTGCGCCCGAGCAATGCCGATGAAGCGGGGGCGGCGATGATGCCCCTCAAGAACGACCGGGCCTTGTTGCGCAAGCGTATGCAGGCCGCGTTCGAACAACTGCAGAGCCAGGGGGATGCACAGGTCGACACGGCGAGACTGGCCACGTTCGGCTTCTGCTTCGGGGGTTGCTGCGCCCTGGAGCTGGCTCGCAGTGGCGCACCGTTGAAGGCGGCGATCTCCTTCCACGGCACCCTGGATACACCGAACCCGGCCGATGCGCAGAACATCAAGGGTGCGGTGTTGGTGCTGCATGGCGCCTCCGATCCGCTGGTGCCGAAAGAGCAGCTACCGGCTTTCGAAGATGAAATGAACGCGGCTGGGGTGGATTGGCAATTGCTGAGCTACGGCGGTGCGGTGCACTCGTTCACCGACCCGCAGGCCAATATGCCGGGCAAGATGATGTACAACGCCAAGGTCGCCGGACGCGCGTTCCGGTCGATGCATAACTTGCTGGATGAAGTGTTCAAGGGCTGAGATTGGGTTGACTCAGAACCCTGTGGGAGCCGAGCTTGCTCGCGATAGCGGTGTATCAATCAGCATTAATGCCGACTGACACTCCGCTATCGCGAGCAAGCTCGGCTCCCACAGGTTAATGGCATCCGATCTAGGGCAACTCGATCCGCTCGCTTTCCCCTGGCACGGTCGGCCAGTCTCCGGCTGCCCAGCGCCGGCGGGCTTCGTCGATCCGGGCCGGTTCGCTGGCGACGAAATTCCAGTTCATCCGTCGCGGTCCATCCAGCGGTGCGCCGCCGAACAGCACGGCATGGCAGTCGCTCTCTGCAAACAGCGTCATTTCTTCCCCGTTTGGCAGTATCACCAACGAGTGGGGGGCCACCGGCTCGCCATCCAGCAACGCCTCGCCGCTCAACACATACAGGGCCCGCTCTTCATGCTCGGTGGGAATCAGCAATGTCGTCGCGGTCTGCAGGTGCAGTTCGGCATACAGCGTGGGCGAGAGCACCGGCACCGGCGATTCCAGGCAAAAGCCTGACCCGGCGATCATGCGGATGCTGACCCCCAGGTTCTCACTGACCGGCAGGCTCTGTGCCGGATGATGGCTGTAGTGCCCCGGGCCTTGTTCGTAGGCTTTGGGCGAGGCCAGCCAGACTTGCAACCCGTGCATGACGAAAGGGCTGCCCAGCAGTGACTCGGGAGTGCGTTCGACGTGGGCAATGGCGCTGCCGGCGGTCATCCAGCTGACATCCCCGGCGTCCACCACCTGGTCGGAACCCAGGCTGTCCTTGTGCTGGAGCTTGCCTTCGAACAGGTAGGTGAGGGTGGACAGGCCGATATGCGGGTGCTGGCGGATGTTCATGCCTTTGCCGGCCGGGTAGGTGGTTTGCAGCATGTGATCGAAAAACACGAAAGGCCCGACGCTGCGACATTTGGCGGACGGCAGCGGGCGAAGAATCGGCTGGCCTTCGACGTCTTCGGCGCGGGGGCGAACGGTCAGGGGAGTGGTCATGTTGTCTTCCAGGTTGAACAACGGTTGCGCGAAGCATAACCCGCCGCCGGCAGACGCGGCAGATGCGCCTTGAACCCCAGCGGGACGGCGAGGGTCTATGTTGCTCATGGCTTCTGGAGACTGCCCGTGCCTTTGACCCGTTTGATCTTTGCCTGGCTGCTGGTTGTTTCGAGTGGCGGCGCCGCGGCCCGCGAATATGCCTACAGCGATGCGCACCTGCATTACGTCGATTTCTTTCAGGAAACCGCCGGCATGCCCAAGCTGCTCCAGGCGATGGCGGACAATCGCATCGAGCATGTGATGATTTCCGGTGTTCCGGTGGCCAAGAAATGGCATGAAGACGAGCCCAAGCGCCCGCGTTACTACGCCGGTGACGATGCAGACGCCTATTGGTACAGCGCCACCGATGTGATCGTTGCGGCGGCAGTGAGCAAGCTGACCGAGGAGCAACGTCGGCACTTCCATCCTTTCCTGTCGGGCTTCAATCCCAACGACAAGAACTCCGCCGCCCACATCCAGCGCATGCTCGATCTCTACCCGGGGTTGTGGCAAGGCATCGGCGAAGTCTTCACTCGCCATGACGACCTGACGGCGCTGACCTCGGGCGATACCCCGCGGGCCAACAACGAAGCCATGACCCGGATCTATCACCTGGCGGCCGAGAATGACCTGCCGGTGATGCTGCATTCCAATATCACGTCCAAGCGTGAAAGAAATCCCCTGTACCTGGCGGAGATCGAGGAGCCGTTGCGCAACCACCCGCATACGCGTTTCATCTGGGCCCATGCCGGCACCAGCATGGAAATCCATCGCCACCAGACCCAACTGGATTTTCTGTTGCCGACCCTGACCCGCATGCTTGAGGCCTATCCCAATCTGTACATCGACCTGTCCTGGAGCCTGCTCACGCCGTACTTGCTGGACGAGGCGGGCAAGCCCCGGGACGAGTGGGTAAAGCTGGTGGAGCGCTTTCCTGAGCGCTTCATGGTGGGATCGGATGTGGTCGGGCGCTTCAACAAGTTGGGCAAGGCGTTGCACGGCTTCGATCCGTTCCTCGATGCCTTGCCGGAAGAGGTGGCCAGGAAGGTCGCGCGGGATAATTTCCTGGCGGTGTTGTGTGGGAGCAAGGCTTGCCCGCGATGAAGACGACGCCGGTTTCCGGGGAAACGAGGTGCCTGCATCGCGAGCAAGCTTTGCTCTCACAGACCAAGATCGCTATGTCATCAGCCTGTCACTGCGGCGTCATACCCTCGCGCTCATCTCAATCAAGGAGCGCACTATGCACCTCACCCGTTCAAGCGCACTGGTCGCGCTGTTGTTGACCTGCGGCCTGGCACAGGCCGAAGTCCGTGTCGAAGGCCCGGTGGAATACGGCGTCTTCGAAGGGCCGCAAGCCGAGCTGCAATCGGGGGAGCGGGTCCTGCGGCGCAGCAACGAGCAGATCCGCCAGACCGAGAGCGTCCCGGCGAAGCTGGGCACCAAGTTCGGCATGCGTTATCAGTTGGCGGGCAAGGTCGCAGACGACCAGCCGTTGACCCTGTTGTACTTCACTCCCGGTATCCGCACCCCCGATGGTGTGCGCCACGACAAGTTCGAAGTCATCCAGAAACTGGTGCCCGGCGCGCCTCAGGACGTCATGGCCTATGAGTTCACCGAAAGCCACGAAGTGGTACCGGGGGAGTGGCGGTTCATGGTGTTCCAGGGCGATCGGTTGCTGACGCAGCAGCGGTTTGTGGTGCGCTGAGTTCTAGCCACCACAGACCTGATGTGGGAGCGAGCTTGCTCGCGATTGCGGTAGGCCAGTCAACTTATCTGGTGCATGACACACTGCAATCGCGAGCAAGCTCGCTCCCACAGGGGAATAGGCGCAAAAAAACGCCCCGAACCAGTCGGGGCGTTTTTGTGTGTGGCGTAGCGGCGGGGCTTACTTGCCCTGCCAGCGCTTCATCACCAGGGTGGCGTTGGTGCCACCGAAGCCGAAGCTGTTGCTCATCACGGTATTGATGGTGGCGTTTTCGCGAGTCTTGGTCAGGATGGGCAGGTCGGCCACTTCCGGGTCCAGTTCGTCGATGTTGGCCGAACCGGCCATGAAGTTGCCTTCCATCATCAGCATGCAGTAGATCGCTTCGTGAACGCCGGCGGCGCCCAGGGAGTGACCCGACAGGCTCTTGGTGGAGCTGATGGCCGGAGCCTTGTCGCCGAACACTTCACGTACGCCTTTCATTTCCATCACGTCGCCCACTGGGGTCGAGGTGCCGTGGGTGTTCAGGTAGTCGATAGGTGCATCAACGGTGGACATGGCCATCTGCATGCAACGCACGGCACCTTCACCGCTTGGCGCGACCATGTCGTAGCCGTCGGAAGTCGCGCCGTAGCCGACGATTTCCGCGTAGATCTTCGCGCCACGGGCCAAGGCGTGTTCCAGCTCCTCGACCACGACCATGCCGCCACCGCCAGCGATGACGAAGCCGTCACGGTCGGCGTCGTAGGCACGGGAAGCTTTTTCCGGCGTGTCGTTGCGCTTGCTGGACAAGGCGCCCATGGCGTCGAACAGGAACGACTGGCTCCAATGTTCTTCTTCACCGCCACCGGCGAACACGATGTCCTGCTTGCCCATCTGGATCTGTTCCATGGCGGTACCGATGCAATGGGCACTGGTGGCGCAGGCAGAAGCGATGGAGTAGTTCAGGCCCTTGATCTTGAACGGCGTGGCCAGGCAGGCGGAAACGGTGCTGCTCATGGTCCGCGTGACGCGGTAGGGGCCAACGCGCTTGACGCCTTTTTCGCGCAGGATGTCCAGCGCTTCCATCTGGTTCAAGGTGGAGGCGCCGCCGGAGCCGGCAATCAGGCCGGTGCGCGGGTTGGAAACCTGCTCTTCGGTCAGGCCGGAGTCAGCGACGGCGTCCTTCATGGCCAGGTAGGCGTAGGCCGCCGCATGGCCGACGAAACGGTAGATCTTGCGATCGATCAGTTCTTCGAGATTGAGGTCAATGGAGCCGGAAACCTGGCTACGCAGACCCATTTCAGCATATTCCGGGTTGAACCGGATGCCAGGGCGACTTGCACGCAGGTTAGCGGAGACGGTCTCTTTGTCATTGCCCAGGCACGAAACGATGCCCAGACCAGTGATAACGACGCGGCGCATGCGGATAACCCTTAGAAGTTGTCAGTGGAGGTGAAAACGCCGACCCGGAGGCCTTCGGCGGTGTAGATCTCGCGACCATCCACGGCAACCGAACCATCGGCAATGGCCATGTTCAGCTTGCCCTTGAGGACGCGTTTGATATGAATGTTATAGGTGATTTTCTTGGCGGTCGGCAGGACCTGACCAAAGAACTTCACTTCGCCCGAACCCAGGGCGCGACCGCGGCCCGGCAGGCCTTGCCAGCCGAGGAAGAAACCGACCAGTTGCCACATGGCGTCCAGGCCCAGGCAGCCCGGCATCACCGGGTCACCTTCGAAGTGGCAGGCGAAGAACCACAGGTCCGGAGTGATATCCAGCTCGGCGACCAATTCACCTTTGCCGTACTTGCCACCCTCTTCGCTGATATGGGTGATGCGATCCACCATCAGCATGTTCGGGGCGGGCAGTTGCGCGTTACCTGGGCCGAACAGCTCACCGCGACTGCAGCGCAGCAGGTCTTCCCGGGTAAAGGCGTTTTGTTTGGTCATGCGAGCTCCTCAATAGTCCCATGCGGCAGGGTGGGGCAAATCTTCCCGGCCGATCGAAGCGTTCATGCCTCGAATCGACAGCCTACTCATAGACTATTGCGTTGTAGTGAAAGTCACAGCACACGGGAAATGAATGTACACCTGTGCACTGAAATTTTTATTCAAGCCCCAATCGAGGCTTGTTCGGGTGCCTAAGACTGCCGCACTTTCGCCTTTCACGCCAGTCACAGATGGTCCGGTGAGCGGTTCTAGTTCACCCAGCGCTGCAGAATCTGCTGCAGGTCGTTCCTTTTGAACGGCTTGGCCAGGTAATCGTTCATGCCCGCCGCGAGGCAGGCTTCGCGATCGCCCTGCAAGGCGTTGGCCGTCAGGGCGATGATCGGCACCTCGTCGCAGCCCGGCAACTGACGGATCTGCCGGGTGGCTTCGTAGCCATCGATGATGGGCAAGCGGCAATCCATGAGGATCGCTTCGAAAATCAGGCTTTCGGCGCTGCGTACAGCCTGGGCGCCATCGGTGGCGACGCTGACGGTGAAGCCCAGGCTGCGCAGCATGGCTTCGATCACCGTCTGGTTGACCGGATTGTCTTCCACCAGCAACACGTTGCGGCCTTCGCCATCGCCGCTGCCGGTGGGCAGGCGCGGTGCCAGGGTCGGTGGCGTCTGGCGCGACAGGGCCAGCGGGATCTCGAGGGTGAACACCGAGCCCTGGCCTTCTTCGCTCTGGGCCCGCAGCGTCCCGCCCATGCGTTCGGCCAGGGTGCGTGCGATCGGCAGGCCCAGGCCAGTGCCGCCGTAGCGCCGGGAAATCGAATTGTCGGCCTGTTGGAAGGCGTCGAACATGCGTTCCAGGCTCTCGGCGGGAATACCAATGCCACTGTCGCGCACCGTGCAGGTGAACCACAGCAGTTCGTGGTCCAGGGCCTGCCACTGGCATTGCACGGTAACACGGCCTTGCTCGGTGAATTTCAGCGCGTTGCCGATCAGGTTCACCAGGATCTGCCGTATCCGCGTCGGATCGCCCTGCACCTGCAAGGCCCGCATGTCGTCCGGGACCAGCAGGTCCAGGCCCAGCTTGCGCTGCGCGGCGCTGTGCTGGAACGACTGCGCGCAACTGCCCACCAGTTCGGCCAGGTTGAACGGGATGTGCTCCAGTTCCAAGGCCGAGCGTTCGATGCGCGAGAAGTCGAGGATGTCGTTGATCACCTTCAGCAGGTGCTCGGTGGATTCTGACGCCAGCGCCGTGTACTCGTGCTGTTCGTCGGTCATGCGGGTGGTTTCCAACAGCTGCAGCATGCCCAGTACGCCGTTCATGGGCGTGCGCAGTTCATGGCTCATCATCGCCAGGAACTCGGACTTGGCGCTGTTGGCTTTTTCCGCTTCCTCGCGGGTCTTGATCAACTGCGCCATGGCCTGGTGCTGTTCGCGGCTGGCTTGTTCCAGGCCGTCGGCCAGGTTGTTGATGTGCCGCGACAAGGCCCCCAGTTCGGCATCATCGACGACGGGCAGCGGGGCGCTGTAGTCGCCTTGCTGGATGGCCTTGACCGCGTTGCCGATGTCGCGGATCGGCCGGGACAGGTTGGTCGCCAGCCGGCGCGCCACCAGGAAGGTGAACAGCAGGGCGAACAGCGCCAGGATCGCGGCCTTGAACAGGATCTCCTGCTGCCGCTGGCTGAAGGCGTCACTGGACATGCCGACGATCACGCGGCCCAGGTAATCTTCGCCGGGCGCCTCGACGGCGGTGCTGTTGCCTTGCAGGAAATCATTGTTCAGGGCAATGCGCTGCAGGCGCACCGGGGCCTGGAAGACTTCGATCTGTTGGGCACGGCTGTGGACTTGCTCGGGTTGTTCGACATACACCAGGACCTTGTCGGTGTTGTCCTGGACCTCCAGGAAGCGTACGTGAGGGGTCGCCAGGGTCGCGGTGAGCAGGCTCTCCAGCACTTCGTTGTTGCCGGAAATCACCCCGTACTCCGTGGCGGGGGCCAGTTGGTTGGCGATCAGTTGCCCGGTGTGATTGAGCTCCTGGCGCAAGTCCTGGATCCGCACGAAGGTAAAGAAGCTGATCAGCAGCACGGTCAGCAGCAACGCCGGACCGAGGGCGATGAGCTGGGTGCGGGTATTGATGTCCCAACGACGACGCAAGGTCATGGGCGGTGTTCTCCTTCGGCCAACGTTGCCGCGACGGATTCGGCGTCAATCGGTTCGATCCCCAGCGAGCGGGAGACCTGCCGGTTGCCCAGGACTTTGAAGCGGTCCGGATACAGCGTGCGCGGCCAGGTCGTGGCGGGGCGGTCGAGCAGGTCGTCGAGAATCGCCAGCCAGTCTTGCTGGTCGCTGTAGGTGCTGGCCAGGCTGCCGGCCTTGACGAAGGCCGCGCTGGGCCCGATCAGCGCACGTTGCCGGGCATAGCTGCTGAGCAACAGGTTCTTCACGGTCTTGGGGTTGTACAAGTCGGGGTCATCGAGGCCCAGCAGTACATCGCTCTGGCCCAACAGGTTTTGCAGGGGACGGCTGTCGCTGGTGTCGTCCCAGCGTTCGCTGACGATCACCAGGCCCAGCGGTGCCGCGGCCTGGCGGATGTCCTTGAGCAGGAATTCACTGTGGGCGTTGTACAGCACGCCGACCTGGCGCACTTGCGGCAGGATGGTGCGGATCAGCCGCAATTGCCGGGCCATCGGTGGATCGCTCCACAACAGGCTCAGATGCGCGGGCGTGGCCTCGCCCAGGCGATCGCGGGCTTGCTGGCGGCTGATGCGCAGGACCAGGGTAGCCGGGCCCCGGGCGTCTTGCAGGCGCCACTCCAGGCTGGGCAGGTCAAGCAGAACCAGGCGGACATTATCCGGCAACTTGTCCGGCGCCGGCAGGTTGGCCAGCGGCGTAAACCGCACGCTGTCTTCGGGGCGCAGGGCTTTCAGGGCCTGGGTGAAAGACTGCACGCCGGGGCTGTCCTCGGCGCCGGTCAACAGGATTTCGGCGGCCCGGGCCTGGAGGGTTGTCAGCCAGCCGGCAAACACCAGGCACAGGGCCAGCGTCAGGCGGCCATGAAATGGCCTCTTGCGGCGGGCGTTCCCGGACATCTAGAACGACAACTCCGCACTGAAGTACACGACATGGCGAGCGTCGTAGCGGTTGTCGACGAAGGTCATGGGCTGGTTGTCCAGGCGCTGTTGCAGGACGCCCGCCAGTTCCAGGCTGGCCTTGCCCAGGGGAATGCGCCGGGCGATACGGGTGTCCACCCGTTCGAAGCGATAGCCATTGAGATCGTCGGCGGCGTAATAGAACAGCGCGCTGTTCCAGCCTTGGCCCCAGTCCCTTAGCCAGCCGGCCGAGCCGCTGTTGCGGGCGGTCAGTTGTTCGTCGAGAGGGTTGCTGGCCTGGGCGTCGACATAGGCATAGGTCAGGCGCAGGCGGTCGGCGCTGGTCATGCGCCAGTCGAACTGGGTCTCGACCCCGGAGAACTGTGATTCGTTGGAGTTGCTGGCAATGTACTGATTGTTGCGCAGCGGCTCGCTGATCATGCCGGTGATTTCGTCATGGAACAGTTTCACATCGACCGCCAGGCCCAGGTCCACGAAGTAACCGTTGTAGCCCAGTTCCCGGGAGCGCATGTGCTCCTGTTCCAGGTTGCCCGGGCCGCGGGTCTGGACGAAGTAACGGGCACTGTTCTGGCCGAAGGCGGCGGGTTGCAGGTTGGTGACCTGATAGCTCCAGTTGACGTTGTTCTCGAACATGTCCGGCGAGCGCACGGCTTCGGAGTACACCGCCCGCAGGCCATGGCGCGGAGTGATCAGGTAATTGACGGCGATCCGCGGAGTCAGCGAGCTGCCGGTCAGGCGGGTGTCTTCGAACATCGCGCCGCCCTGCAACAGCCAATGCTCGGTGGCCCGCCATTCGAGCTGGCCGAACAGGCGCCAGGTGGTGTCGTCCAGGGTGCCGTTGAAGTACGTCTCCGAGTCGGCCCGGTCGTAGCGATAGTTGGCCCCGGTGACCAGTCGCAGGCTGTCGGACAGGCTCAGGGTGTCCTGGATCTCCAGGTCGTAGCGCGATTCCCGGGCGCTCTGGTCGATATCGCCGCACAGGGTTTGCGAGGCGCCGTTGCGCCACTGGTCGAGCACCTGATTGGCCAGCGCCTGTTCCTGTGGCGTGCCGGGTGGCGCGCCGGTGCTGGTGTAGCTGGGGATATTGCGCGCCAGCTTCTCGGCATAGTTGGGGTTGAGCTGCCACAGGTCGGTCAGTTGCGGGCTGAAGGACACCTCGGCGTCACAGGCGCGCCAGGTCTGCTGGCGATCCCAGTGCTGGATCGAGCCCTGTACATAAAGGCTGTGATCGGGGTCCAGGTCCAGGTTCCAGCGCAGTGAGCCGGCGTAGTCCTTGGCGATGACATCGGAGTTATCCCCAGCGGCGGTAATCCCGGCAAACACGGGATGGTAGGTATAGGGCCGCTGGTTGGTCCCATCCTTGGCATTCAATTGCCAGTCGATGCTCTGCCGTTCGTCCAGGGTCTGGCTGACGGACAGGTTGAAGCGGTTCAGGCGGCGGCTGTCGCGGTAGTCGGCACCGTTGCGGTCGCTGTCAAAGCCATCGTCTTCCTGGCCGGACAGCGACAGCCGCAGGTCGCCGCCGTCCCAGCCGCTGCCCTGGCTGGCGTACCAGTCACTGATGCCACGCTGGCCCCGGGTGATTTTCAGCCGGGTGCCGTGGCTGTCGGCCGGGGCGCGGGTGATGATGTTGACCACCGCCATCAGCGCGTTGGCGCCATAACTGACGGTGTTGGGGCCGCGGAAGACTTCGATCCGCTCGATGTCTTCCATGGCCACCGGAATATCGCTCCAGTCCACCGTGGCCAGGCCGGCGCGGTACACCGAGCGGCCGTCGATCAGCACTTGCATGCGCCGGGCTTCGCTGGCGTTGGTGCCATGGTAGTTCACGGCCGCCTGGTTGCCAGTGATGTTGCCGACCATCATGCCTGGCACCAGGCGCAGCAGTTCGCTGATGTCCCGGGCGCCGCTGGCCTTGATCAGCTCGCTGTCGAGCACGGTCATGCTGCCCGGCACCGCCGCTGGCGATTGCTTCAGGCGCGTGGCCGTCAGTACCTGGGGCAGGGGCTGGCTGTCCACGAACAAGTCGTCGGCCAGCACTGGCGGGCTGATGATCAGTGCCAATAGCAGGGACGAACCTGAGCGGGAAGGGCCAACGGACACGGTACAGCCTATGGGAATGGGTGGGTGAAGGGCATGTTAACTGAGCTGAACGACTTTTCCATTCACGTTGACAGCATTTTCCTAGGAATTAATGGTCAGCTTCCTACAGCTGGCGGTAATTGTTGCCGGGGCTGGTCGCCATCCGGCCGCTCCGTATAATGCCCCGCATTGCCACTTGGTATGGATGAACGGATTGCATATGACTGAACAGCGCCCGATTGCGGTCCTGGGGGGCGGGAGTTTCGGTACCGCCGTGGCTAACCTGCTGGCCGAGAATGGTCACCCGGTGCGCCAGTGGATGCGTGACCCGGAACAGGCCGAGGCCATCCGGGTCAACCGCGAGAACCCGCGTTACCTCAAGGGCATCAAGATCCGCCCGGAAGTGGTACCGGTGACTGACTTGCAGGCCACCCTGGAGGGCAGCGACCTGTTCTTCGTCGCCTTGCCGTCCAGTGCCTTGCGCTCGGTGCTGGCGCCGCATGCCGAGCGCTTGAGCGGCAAGTTGTTGGTGAGCCTGACCAAGGGCATCGAAGCCCAGACCTTCAAGCTGATGAGCGAGATTCTCGAAGAAATCGCCCCCAAGGCGCGGATCGGTGTGATTTCCGGGCCGAACCTGGCGCGGGAAATCGCCGAGCACGCCTTGACTGCCACCGTGGTCGCCAGCGAGGACGAAGCGCTGTGCCAACGGGTCCAGGCCGCACTCCATGGCCGCACCTTTCGGGTCTACGCCAGCGCCGACCGTTTTGGGGTGGAGCTGGGCGGCGCGCTGAAGAACGTCTATGCCATCATCGCCGGCATGGCGGTGGCGCTGGGCATGGGGGAGAACACCAAGAGCATGCTGATCACTCGCGCGCTGGCGGAAATGACCCGCTTCGCTGTCAGCCAGGGTGCCAATCCGATGACCTTCCTGGGATTGGCCGGGGTGGGCGACCTGATCGTTACCTGTTCCTCGCCCAAGAGCCGCAACTACCAGGTCGGTTTTGCCCTCGGCCAAGGCTTGAGCCTTGACGAGGCCGTGTCGCGCCTGGGTGAGGTGGCCGAAGGGGTCAACACCCTCAAGGTGCTCAAGGCCAAGTCCCAGGAGGCGGGGGTGTATATGCCGCTGGTCGCCGGGCTGCACGCGATTCTGTTCGAAGGGCGCACGCTTGAGCAGGTGATCGAGCTGTTGATGCGTGGCGAACCGAAGACCGACGTCGATTTCATTTCCACCAGCGGTTTCAACTGAACCGCTATTGACCGCAAGCAGGAGCGAGCCATGAACGATCCGCAAGGGCAACCCCAATACGAATCCATCCTGCTGCGTGTGCTGTGGATGGTGGTCTATCTGCTGGTCTGGCAGGTGGCGCAATTCATCCTCGGCGCCGTGGTGCTGGTGCAGTTGATTTATCGGCTGATTTACGGCGCGCCCAGCGCCAGCCTGATGAATTTCGGCGACAGCCTGAGCCAGTTCCTGGCGCAGATCGGCCGCTTCGGCACCTTCCACAGCGACCAGAAGCCTTGGCCGTTCGCCGACTGGCCGGCGCCACGTACGCCGGAAGGCGAAGCGTCACACGCCGTGGCACCGGCGCCGCATCCCGTCCGGGACGAGGAGCCGAAGCTATGAAACTGTGGGTATTGCGTCACGGTGAGGCAGAGCCCCATGGTGTCCGTCCCGATCCGGAGCGGGTCTTGACGGTGCACGGCCGCGAGGAGGTGTTGCTCAGCGCCGGCCGGTTGATGGGCGAGCCGTTGCGGGCCATCTACGCCAGCCCTTATGTGCGTGCCCAACAGACCGCGCAACTGGTGCGCGAAGCACTGGGGTTCGAACCTGAACTGATCACCGTCGATTGGCTCACGCCGGAGACCCGACCGACGGAGGTGCTAAGGCATCTGGAGGACCAGGACGATGTGCTGCTGGTCAGCCATAACCCATTGGTGGGCAGCCTGCTGGGCTTACTGCAGCACGGCCATCTGCAACAACCCGAGCAAGTGCAAACCGCTGGCCTGGCCGAGCTGGAAGGCGATCTGCCGCTGGCCGGGGCGATGCTGCTCAAGGGCATCAGGCACCCCTGAATAGAGCGGTTGCAGGACTGGGCAAGACAACAATCACACAGGAAGGGCAACGATGAGTCTGTGGCGCACCACCCCCGACATCGAGAAACTGAACGCCGCCGGTAAGAACACCATCAGCGAAGTGCTGGACATTCGGTTCGAGTCCTTCGACGACGAATCCCTGACCGCCAGCATGGTGGTCGATCAGCGTACCCATCAACCGTTCGGCCTGCTGCATGGCGGTGCTTCGGTGGTGCTGGCCGAAACGGTCGGCTCCATGGCCGCCTATCTCTGTGTGGACGCCAGCAAATTCTATTGCGTGGGCCTGGAGATCAACGCCAACCACCTGCGCGGCGTGCGCAGTGGGCGGGTGACGGCCACGGCCCGGGTGGTCCACCTGGGGCGCACCACCCAGGTCTGGGACATCCGCCTGGTCAATGACGAGGGCAAGGTCAACTGCGTGTCGCGCCTGACCATGGCGGTGGTACCGTTGGGTGAGCAGCCGCCGGCGCGTTGACGCTCTAGCTGGATGCAATCCTGTGGTTAGGGGATCCTCTGTGGGAGC